>NZ_JBDGAB010000010.1:40825-90464 GCF_040910705.1 Blautia sp. RTP21359st1_E11_RTP21359_211015 | reverse complement strand
AAATTATGTGCGGTCCCGGGAAAAAGAGAAAGGCTTGTGCTATCTTACCGGAAATATGGAGGCTATTTCTTATCTTCATTCCAAAAAAATCCGTAATGAAGGTGACGGAGCAAAGCTGATCTCATCAAATGACAGTCAGAATTTTACTTATCGGGGACGGTTTGTAAGTAAGGAAGAGGCTTTTGCAGTAGGAAATGAAACCTCTCAGAAAATTCATAATGCATTGAAGTGGATCATTCGGAAACAGGGAACGTTTTTTGATACGTTGGCAGTTGTTACATGGGAATCTAATCGACTGTGTATGCCAAGATGGAATGTAGATACAGAGATGATTACATCGGAATATGCCTGGGATGATGAAGAACCTGAAGAAGAAACCATATCAGATGGAAATGCAGTCACAGCTGAAAAATTTTACAAAGCACTTCGAGGATATGGAAAAAAGGTAGATAATACATCCGCAATGATCTTACTTGGTTTTGATGCGGCCACACCGGGAAGATTGTCCATGGTTGAGGAGATGACGCTGGATTCTGCGCGATATCTGGAGAATATAAAGAAATGGCATGAGAGCTGCAACTGGATTCATGAGAAATGGAAAGGTAAAGAAAGAATAGCGTTTTCCGGAATGGTTGGTGTTAAAGATGTAGCAGAGATTCTGTTTGGCATAGAAAGTAAAGGCGGACTTGCGATTGCGGACGCAAACGGAAAGAAAATGTATGCGGAAGTTGCGAGAAGATTAATTCCATGTATCTGGAATGGAACCGAAATCCCGCATGATTATGTGAACAGAGCTGTGCTTAAGGCGTCCAATCCATTAACATATAAAGATCGCAAAAATTGGGAAAGGGTTTTAACGTTAGCATGTTCGCTGGTGAAAAAAGATAGAAAAATGGAGGAATGGAATGTGGCATTAGATAAAAATCAAAAAGACAGAAATTATTTATACGGACGTTTACTGGCAGTGGCAGATCGGATTGAATATCGTACTTATGATGATGGAGATAAAGCAAGGGTTACAAATGCAAAAAGATACATGAGTACTTTTTCCCAGAGACCTTTTGAAACATGGAAGGTGATTGAAGAAAATATCCAGCCATATATGAATAAATTGGGGATTGCGGAGAGGCGTTTTTATGAAAATCTGTTAAATGATATTTATGAATTATTTGAAATAGATAGTTTCAAGGATAATAAAAAATTGGATGGTTTATATCTTCTTGGTTTTCACAGCCAGGCTTATGATCTGAAACTGAAAAAGGAAGATTCCAAAGAGAAGGAAGAGGAGGAATAAACGATGAGTGAATTAAAAGGAAAAATTGATTTTACTTTATTTGTAAGTGCTGATAATGCGAATCCAAATGGAGATCCGTTAAATGGAAACCGTCCAAGAATCAACATGGATGGATATGGTGAAATATCGGACGTGTGTATCAAAAGAAAGATAAGAAATAGACTTCAGGATCTTGGACAGAAAATTTTTGTACAGTCAGATGATCGTACAGATGATCCTTATACCAGTTTGAAAGACCGTGCAGATGGATGTGAGGAACTGAAAACTCAGATAGGAAATAAGAAAAATGCAAATCGCGATGCTTGTGCGGCGATTGCCTGCAAAGAGTGGCTGGATGTCAGAGCTTTTGGTCAGGTTTTTGCGTTTAAGGGAATTCCTGTATCATTTGGAGTAAGAGGCCCCGTTTCCATTCATCAGGCGATCAGTCTTTCGCCAATTGATATCATCAGCATGCAGATTACTAAGAGTGTGAACAGCGAATCCGGAAAAGAAAGCAAGGCCTCAGATACCATGGGGACGAAGCATAGAGTAGGTTTTGCAGTATATAAAGTAATGGGAAGTGTAAATGTTCAGCTTGCTGAAAAAACAGGATTCAGTCAGGAAGATGCGGAATTACTGAAAGAGGCATTGAAAACCTTATTTGAAAACGATGCTTCTTCTGCAAGACCAGAGGGAAGTATGGAAGTCTGCAAAATGTACTGGTGGCAGCACGATGAAAAAACGCCGGCTGTTTCCAGTGGAAAAATCCAGAGAGGCTTTGATATTAAATGTAAAGAGGAACATCCAAGAGAATTTAAAGATTACAAAATTTCATGGCATGTAGACGGATGTAAAGAACCGGAGGAGTTTGATTTTGTATAAGGAAGAAGATTTTCTTCAGTTATCCGGAATCCAGCATTTTGCATTTTGCCGAAGACAGTGGGCATTGGCTTACATAGAGTTGCAGTGGCAGGAAAATGTCAGAACAGTAGAAGGGAAAATTTTTCATGAAAACGCACATGATGTAAGTATGAAAGAAAAAAGAGGAGATCTTTTGATCGTACGTGCAATGCCGATTCACTCCTGGGAAATGGGAGTGAGCGGCGAATGTGATGTAGTGGAATTTCATAAAGTAAAAGATGGAATTCAACTGGCAGGGAAAGAAGGGCTTTATAAGGCTGTTCCGGTAGAATATAAAAGAGGCAGGCCGAAAACAGATGATTCGGATATTCTTCAGGTAGCGGCACAGGCAATGTGTCTGGAAGAAATGTTATGCTGCGATATATCTTATGGCTATATCTTTTATGGAGAAACCAGGCATCGCATGAAAGTAGAATTTACAGACGAAGTACGGGAAAAGGTTCGGAAGATATTTTCGGAGATGCATAAATATTATGAGCAGCGCTACACACCGAAGGTAAAAACAAGTAAAAAGTGTAATGCCTGTTCATTGAAGGATATTTGTATTCCTGCTTTGAATAAAAAGAAGTCTGTTTCCAGATATATCGACAGTATAATTGCAGTAGAGGAAAAAGAATGAAAAGGCTTTTGAATACATTGTATGTAACAACTGGGAATAAGTATCTGTCTTTGGATGGAGAAAATGTAGTTGTTTTGGAAGAACAGAAAGAAATCGGCAGAGTTCCTTTGCATAATCTTCAGGCAATCATTACATTTGGCTACACGGGGGCCAGTCCAGCACTTATGGGAGCATGTGCGCAGAGAAATATAGATCTTTCTTTTATGTCCAGAAATGGAAGATTTTTGGCCAGAGTTACTGGTGAGGTAAAGGGAAATGTAACATTGAGAAAGCAGCAATATCGAATCAGTGACAACAGGGAAGAAAGTATACATATAGCCAGAAATTTTATTCTCGGAAAAGTGTATAATTCCAGGTGGGTTTTGGAAAGAGCTACAAGAGACTATGCAATGCGTCTGGATGTAGAAAATATAAAAAAGAAATCTCTGTTTCTTGCACAGAACATGGGGAAAATAAGAGGATGTGAAAGAGAAGAAGAATTATTAGGGCTAGAAGGAGAAGCTGCTTCTGTATATTTCTCTGTGTTTGATGAACTGATATTACAGCAAAAGGAATTTTTTTACTTTCATGGAAGAAATAAGAGACCGCCTTTGGATAACGTTAATGCCATGCTGTCGTTTGGATATTCTTTGCTGGCAGGAATGTGCGGATCTGCGCTGGAAGCAGTGGGCCTTGATCCGTATGTTGGATTTTTTCATACAGACAGACCAGGACGTATGTCGTTAGCCCTGGATCTGATGGAAGAATTCAGAAGCGTTATGGTAGATCGTTTTGTTTTGACATTGATCAATAAAAAAATTATGAAGGAAAAATATTTCATAAAAAAGGAAAATGAAGCGGTCGTTATGACAGATGAAGGTCGAAAAGCCTTTTTGTCAGCTTGGCAGTCCAAAAAACAGGAAACTATTAAACATCCATTTCTGGATGAAAAGATAGAATGGGGAATGGCTCCGTATGTTCAAAGTATGTTGCTGGCGAGATATCTAAGAGGAGATTTGGATGAATATCCGCCATTTTTCTGGAAGTAGGTGAGATAATGCTGGTTTTGATAACATATGATGTGAATACACAAACGGCAGCAGGAAGAAAACGTCTGCGTAAAGTTGCGAAAGAGTGTACCAATTATGGACAGAGAGTGCAGAATTCAGTATTTGAGTGCCAGATGGATGCGACAAAATGCAGACAGGTGAAGAATATTCTGGAGAATATTATAGATAAAGACGTGGACAGCCTGAGATTTTATTATCTGGGTGAAAAGTACAAAAATAAAGTAGAACACATTGGTGCAAAGCCTGGATTTGATGTTACAGATACTTTAATATTATAGTGCGAAAGGTAAGCTTACAGAAATACTTCAGGACATTCGCACCAGAAAATGTGTGTATTTTACTAGAAAAAAATTTACAATATAATGATTTGAATAAAAAACAAGATTGATATGTGCAATAAGCGTAAAAAACAATTTTAGATAAATGTATTTTTGTCTAAAATTGCCGTCAGCCTCTTCGTGAGGCTGTGAGTTGAAATCGTGACCATACCACCGTTATGCACGGTATCGAAAAGTCAGCCTCTTCGTGAGGCTGTGAGTTGAAATGAATCTGAGGGGATAGATTTCTCTCAGGTAATGGTCAGCCTCTTCGTGAGGCTGTGAGTTGAAATATTTTTGTGAGAAAAATAAAAAAGGGGAGCTTTGTCAGCCTCTTCGTGAGGCTGTGAGTTGAAATATGACCGGAGATTACATGGTTGCCGTGCAGGAGGGTCAGCCTCTTCGTGAGGCTGTGAGTTGAAATTCCCTTTGCCAGAGGAATCTGACAGAAAAAGTAGGGTCAGCCTCTTCGTGAGGCTGTGAGTTGAAATATTACAGCCTGATTATTACAGGCAAATGTTTTACTGTCAGCCTCTTCGTGAGGCTGTGAGTTGAAATGTACGACAGAGGATGGAATGATGCACTGGAAAAGTCAGCCTCTTCGTGAGGCTGTGAGTTGAAATAATGATGGAAAAATCATTGGAGCATTTGCGGTAGTCGTCAGCCTCTTCGTGAGGCTGTGAGTTGAAATATCCAGGGAGTGTTCTCGGGGAACTGGAGGCAGGTCAGCCTCTTCGTAAGGCTGTGAGTTGAAATATGTAAGTTGAAATACGAACAATCTTACGGCTATAAATTCCAAATAACTGGGAATTGCAGGGAGAACTTCGCCTGGAAGAACAGTGTGAATGGTATCGTGCAATGTTTGAGGCCTGTAAGAAACGACCATGGCTTCGTGGCTTTGCTTTATGGGAGTGGGCACCAAAGCTGTCTTCTGCTTCCGAGGCATGGAAGGACGACAGTTATGAAATATGTGAGAAACCGGTGCAGGAGATAATAAAGAGATTCTATGAGCATGAGGCAGGAACCTCATTAATGTAATATTTGTAAAGGAAAAAGAACAGTCTGTTTTGATGGGATTAATTTCTGTTATGACAGACTGTTTTTTCTATTCCATTATCAATAGTTGATTTGCGGAAAAACATCGAAATATATGTGTCGTGAGGAGAAGTTTATGCTGTATATAATACTATTAGCTGAGTTATATGGGCATATGTCAAAAACATTATTGACATATGCCTTTTATAGAATTATTATATAAGAAAAGCAAGAAAGGAGCAGTTTATGCCGAGACCAGTAAAATGCAGAAAAGTTTGCCATTTCCCCAATGTTTTAGAATTCTTTCCGGCAGATGATACTGAGAAAAAAACACCTATTGTTCTGACGGTAGATGAGTATGAAACCATCCGTCTTTTGGACAAGAAAGGTTATAGTCAGGAGCAGTGCGCAGCATCTATGCAAGTCGCAAGAACAACCGTTCAACGAATTTATGAGATTGCCAGGAAGAAAATAGCAGATGCACTCATTGATGGATATCCGCTTAAAATTGAAGGTGGAGATTTCAAAATCTGTGATGGTCAGAGCGGTAACTGTAGGCTTGGAGGATGTTATAAGCAGGAGTTTCATCAAAAATATGCAGCAGAAAAAGGAGAAGGTATCATGAGAATAGCAGTAACGTATGAAAATGGACAGATTTTCCAGCACTTTGGACACACAGAGACATTTAAGATTTACGATGTAGAGGAAGGAAAAGTAGTACATTCAGAAGTAGTAGATACGAATGGAAGCGGACATGGCGCATTGGCAGGAGTTCTTAAAGCATTGAATGCAGATGTTTTGATCTGTGGCGGAATCGGAGGCGGCGCACAGACAGCGTTAGCGGCAGCCGGTATTAAGCTTTTCGGAGGAGTTTCCGGAGATGCGGATGAAGCAGTAGAAGCGTTTATCAATGAAACACTGGAGTATAATCCGGATGTGAAATGTTCTCATCATGAGCACAGCCACGGGGAAGGACATACATGTGGCGAGCATGGATGTGGAAGCCATAGCTGTCATTAAGAAAAATAGCAAAAAATAATAATACAAAAGAATGTGTCAAGGTAATGGAGAAAGGCAACTGTTGACTTTTGCTTTTTAGCGTGTTAAAATCAAGAATGTAGAAAAACAAAGACGTTTTGCAGTCATTATTGCAAAGCGTCTTTTTATTTTATCAGCAGTGATAAAGAGTGTGCGGTAAACAGATAATACAGAAAAGGAAGAATGCTCTATGAAAGAATTGTTATTTTTGCTTGTATTGTTTGTTTCTAATGTTATTCAGGCTATCACAGGGTTTGCCGGCACGGTATTGGCGATGCCGCCTTCCGTTTATTTGCTTGGGCTGGATCATGCAAAGGTGGTCCTGAATGTTATGGCCTGGCTGTCCGGACTGATGATTGCAGTGACCGGATATCGACATATAAACTGGAAAGAATTGCTTAAGATGTCTGCGGTCATGTTGTTTGGAATGTTTGCAGGGATACAGATCTGCCGGATCGTGAAATCTGAAAATATTCTTCTGACAATATATGGAATCATAATCGTCGTAGTTGCATTAAAGAATCTGTGCATCCATACAGAGAAAAAACTTCCGGATCTCATTTTGTGGATAGTTCTGATCCTAGCAGGGATAATTCATGGTATGTTTGTATCAGGAGGGGCTTTACTTGTGATCTATGCAACACAGGTACTGAAAGAAAAAGAAGAATTTCGTGCGACAGTGGCCCCTGTATGGGTGGTGCTGAATTTTTTTCTGATGGTTACCCAGTTCAGGAGCGGCCTGGTTGGAACGGCAGATATTCGACTGATCTGTATCAGTATCCTGCCATTACTTATAGCTACATGGTTAGGTAAAAAGCTGGTATGTAAAGTATCTCAGAAGGTATTTCTGAATCTGACTTATATACTGCTTCTGATATCTGGAGTATCTTTGATCGTCTGATGCAGTTGATCACAGGAAGCTGCGGTGGAGAAAGGTGTATAAATATGGCAGTAACATTGCGTGAGATCATAAAACAGGTACAGCATTTGGAGATGAAGCTGGTAGCAGGTGAGACAGGACTAGATCATGAAGTGTCATGGACGCATATGGTAGACAGCGACACGATTTCTGCATTTCTGCAGGGACAGGAACTTACCTTTACAACAGGGTTGGGACTGAATGAAAATCTGACTCTTCTTCGTCTGGTAAAGGAAGTATGGCGAAACAAAGCCAGTGGGATCGTGATCAATACAGGGCCTTATATCAGTGAGATCGGACAGGATGTTATTGATTTTGCAAATGAAAAGGGATTCCCGGTATTTGAAGTACCGTGGAAGGTTCGAATGGCTGAAATCATGCGGATCATATGTTTTGCAATAACAAAAGAGCAGCAGAACGCAATTGAGGTTGCGACGGCACTGAACAATGCCTTTTTATGTCCGTCCCAGGAAGAACTGTATGTTTCGGCACTGATGAGAAAAGGGTATTTTACAGACAGTGCATATACGGTTGTGAATGTGTGTGTTCTGGAAGACAATGATCGTGTAACAGGAACAAGGCTAGAGCAGATTTTATCTAAACTGAACAGTCATATCCGCTGTAATTATAATGGGATTTTGTGTTGTGCCCAGGATAAGCAGATTCTTCTGGTTTTGTGTGATTATTCTGATGAAGCATGCAGAAAAACTACAGAGAGGATTTTTCAGATACTATGCAGGATGGTATGTCAGAAGGAACAGATTTTTGTAAGTGTAAGTAAGCAGATTTACGGGATCAGGCAGATTTATAAGAGCTATCAGTTTGCGGAAAAAATGTCTGATCTATTATGTGTCTGTCAGGTTCCGGGCGAGCAAAGCACAGATGGCGGAAAGATTATTTTTTACAAAGATCTTGGGATTTACAGGGTACTGCTCACACTTACAGATAAGGAAGCAATAAAAGAATATCTGGCAGATACAGTAGCTCCATTGTATGAATATGATGAGATGAACCACTCAGATCTGGTCAGAGTACTTCAGTGCTACCTGGCTAACGACTGCAGTGTCAAAAGTGCGTCACAGGAATTGATCGTACATCGAAATACAATTAATTATAAGCTTGGAAAGGCCGCTGAGATACTTGGAAAAAATCTTTCTGATTTTGATGTGCGTTTTCAGCTGAGGTTGGGTTTCCTGTTATATCAGATGAATGAAATGTAAAAGGAAAATGCGGCAGCAGAATAATAATGATTGTGCTGCAGCACAAAAATAATTGGATAGATGTCTATTGCAGACAGCCAGTGTCGAGAGTAATATATGACTCAGATAAGACAAAGGCGTCTGGTTCACAAATGAATGTGGGCCGGGCGCTTTTCTTATTCTACAACAAATAATAAGTTTGTTTACCGCAAAAATGAACAATATTTAAAACTGAATTACAGATAAAGAGGAGGAAGTTATTATGAGTTTAACAGGAAAAGAAGTAGCACAGATGCACAAAGATTATGTGATGCAGTCATGGGCAAGATCAGGAGCAGATACTTTACCGGTAGAAAGAGCTGAGGGAATTTATTTTTACGATTATGATGGAAAAAAATATGCAGATATGGCTTCACTTCTGGTGTGTTCCAACCTCGGACATGAGCTTCCGGAGATCGTTGAAGCGATCAAGGAACAGGCTGATAAGATGTGCTTCATGGCACCGGCATATGCATCCGAGCCTAAGAGCATGCTGGCAAAAATGCTTGTAGAAGCAGCAGGAGCAGATACATACAAGAGAGTTTTCTTCACAAATGGTGGAGCAGAATCCAATGAGAATGCTATAAAAATGGCACGTATGGTAACCGGAAGAACCAAGATCTTTTCCTGCTACAGAAGCTATCATGGAGCTACACTTGGAGCATCCAATGCTTCCGGTGACTGGAGAAGATATGCAGCAGAGATCGGTGGTGCAAATGGATTCGTACACTTTATGAACCCTCAGATGTATCGTGACGGATATACAAAAGGAGTTGATGATGCAGAGGTAACGAAAAAATATCTGGATGCGCTGGATCTGCAGCTCAGATATGAAGGCCCCGGAAATGTGGCAGCGATCCTGATGGAGTCTATAGTAGGTGCAAACGGTGTCATTCTTCCTCCAGACGGATATATGGAAGGTGTTCGTGCACTTTGTGACAAATATGGAATCCTTCTGATCTGTGATGAGGTTATGGCAGGATTTTACCGTACAGGAAAAATGTTTGCATTTATGAATTTTGACATGAAACCGGATATCATTACATTTGCAAAAGGTGTTACCTGTGGTTATGTACAGCTGGGCGGATGTATTGTAAGTAAAAAGGTTGCGGAGTATTTTGAGAAAAATGTTCTTCAGTGCGGACTTACTTACAGTGGACATACACTTGCATGTGCAGCTGGTGTAGCAGCAATGAAATATTATAAAGAACACGACATCGAGGGCCATGTAGCTGAGATGCACGAGATCGTTGCTCCGTTTATGGATGAGATGGTAAAGAAGCATAAATGTATTGGTGAAGCAAGATGTATCGGTTTGTTCGGTGCACTTGAAGTAGTCAAGAATAAAGAAACCAGAGAACCGATGCAGGAATACGGCGTACCCGGACCGGTAATGCCGTGGATATTTGCAGAATTAAAAAAACGTGGCTTTGCAACCTTCGGACGTGAGAACTTTATTGAAATCTGTCCGCCACTGATCATCACGAAAGAGGAGCTGGAAGAGTATCTCCCGATCCTTGATGAAGTGCTTACAATGGTCGATGAAAAATTTTGTGACTGATAAAGCAGGAGGTAGCCTATGAACTGGGATTATCTACAGCCGGTAAAAATTCATTTCGGCAAAGGCAGAGTAAAAGAAATCAAAGAAATAGCCAGAGAGCTTGGCTGCAAAAGAGGCCTTCTGGTGGCAGGACCGTTTTTCTTTAAAAGCGGTCTTGCCGAAAAGGTCATAAAAGAGTCAGAAGGAATGATCGTTGCTTCTTTTGGAGATGTTTCTCCAAACCCGGACGTTGCAGAGGTAGATGCCTGTGCGGAAGTGATCCGGCAGAAAAATATCGGATTTGTGGTAGCACTGGGTGGAGGCAGTCCCATGGATTGTGCCAAAGCAGCTGCCAGTGTAGCTCTGACTCCGGATTCCATCCGTAAGTATCATGGAACCGGAGTAGCAATGCCGGAGAAACATCTTCCACTGATCGCAGTTCCTACGACTGCAGGAACAGGAAGTGAAGTGACCTGTGTATCAGTTCTTTCGGATCATGCAAATGGAAAAAAAGCGCCGATCGTATCAGAGGGATTTTATCCGGCAGCAGCTATCATTGATCCGGAACTTACTTATACAATGCCACCGCAGGTTACGGCAGGAACAGGAATTGATGTTCTTTCCCATGCGATCGAAGGCTATTGGAGCAAAGGTCATCAGCCGATCTGTGATGTACTTGCGATGCATGCAGCAGAACTGGTATTCAAATATGTTTACAGAGCATACAGGAAGCCAGATGATGAGGAAGCAAGGGAGAAAATGTGCGAAGCATCTTTGATCGCAGGATTGGCGTTTACTTTACCGAAAACTACTTCGTCCCATGCGTGTTCATTTCCATTGACCAATATTTATCACATCCCGCATGGCGAGGCGTGTGGCCTGACCCTGGATTATTTTATAAGAATCAATGCAAAAGGCGAAGGTGGTGAACGTGTAGAGGAATTTGCCAGAAGGATTGGATTCAAAGATGCAGAAGAGATGGCGGATGCAGTTCTTGAATTAAAGAAAAAAATGGGATTGCGGTGTGATCTGAAGGATCTGGAGCTTGATGATGATCAGATTGCGGAGCTGGTTCGTATCAGCAGACATCCGAACCTTTATAACAATCCGGTGGAGATCACAGACGAGATGCTGGATGAGATGTATCGATATCTGGCCAGAAAGTGAAAGATTTTGATTGAATATTGAAAAAAATAATGATAATATAGAGAGAGACGATGGAGTCCGGATACTTTGGTATCTGGGCTCTTTTTGTATTTATGGATGGGAGATGAAAGATTATGAAACTGATCACAGCAATTGTAAGACCTGAGAAAGTGATGGACGTCATCAAAGCACTGGAGCAGGAAGGATATTTTGCTTTTTCAAAATGGGCAATTTCAGGAAGAGGTAAGGAAAAAGGAATTCAGGTAGGGGATGTCCTTTATCAGGAAATGGCAAAAAACATGCTGTATATTACTGTTGGGGACAAAGAAAAAGATGAGGTTGTAGATATTATCATTAACAGTGCAAAGAGTGGGCAGTATGGACATTATGGTGATGGAAAAATTTTTGTTTCCGATATCAGTGAGGCATATACGATCAGTGAAGAAACCAGAGAAGATGATGAATGATATGATTGATGAAGCAGGAGGATATATATGGGTGAAAGAAATAAAAGAACAAAATTAAAAAAATCCATGGGACCTGGTTCGATCTGGGCAGTTGCAGTCGGTTCCATCATTGGATGGGGATGTTTTATACAGGGTGGTCTCTGGACAGAACGTGCAGGTGGACCGCTCCCACTGTTTCTGGGATTTCTGGCAGGCGGTCTTTTAATGATCGTGGTAGGCTACAGCTATTCTTATATGATCGCAAAATTCCCGGTAGCGGGTGGTGAATTTGCCTATGCATATAAAGGCTTTGGAAGAACTGCTTCGTACATATGCGGATGGATGCTGTCGCTTGGATATCTGTCTATTGTAGCTTTGAATGCAACGGCACTTCCGGTATTGGCATCCTATATTTTTCCTGGAGTCTTTAACAGAGGTTACCTGTATACAATTGCAGGATATGATGTATATATGGGTGAAGTCGGATTATCCCTGTTCTTTATCATACTTTTCGGGATCATGAATTACAAAGGTGCGAAATCTGTAGGAAATCTTCAGCTTGCGATGGTCCTTATCATGTGTGCAGCGGTTGTTGTATCAGTCATTGGTGTGATCGCAACAGGACATTTTGATGCTTCAAATCTGCAGCCGGCATACGGAGCCGAAGGCAAGTCTCTTGGAAGCGGTTTTGTATCTATCCTGGCATTGGCTCCGTTCCTTTATGTAGGATTTGACTGTATTCCACAGGCGGCAGAAGAATATGATTTTCCACCACAGAAGTGCAAAATGCTGATCATTTCAGCATTGATTGTAGGTGCTTTGATCTATGGTGCAATGGCACTGGTGACAGATTGTGTTGTTCCCTGGCAGCAGGTTCTGACTATGACAGATGCGAATGGAACTCTTGTAAAATGGCATACAGGTGCAGTTCTTGATCTTGCAATGGGAAAAGTTGGTGTGTGCTTTGTGGCACTGGCAGTGTGCATGGGGATTTTTACCGGTATGAACGGATTCTTTATGACATCCAGCCG
This sequence comes from Blautia sp. RTP21359st1_E11_RTP21359_211015, assembly GCF_040910705.1. Lineage (NCBI taxonomy): Bacteria > Bacillati > Bacillota > Clostridia > Lachnospirales > Lachnospiraceae > Blautia > Blautia sp. RTP21359st1_E11_RTP21359_211015. The sequence goes on along the minus strand of NZ_JBDGAB010000010.1, from coordinate 77,892 downwards.
TCTTTTATTTGGTATGGCAAGAGCAAAAATGCTTCCGTCAGCTTTTGAAAAGGTTCATCCGGAGCATAAAACTCCGTCCATATGTGTTGGGTTTACCATGATCATCTGCTGTATCTGCCCATTTTTCGGCAGAGAAGTGATCGGCTGGGTTGTAGATATGTGTTCCGTAGGTACTGCGTTCGGATATTTCTTTACCTGTGCAGGTGCTTATATTCTTCTGAAAAAATATGGCGATGATACAGATACAAATAAAATCCATCCGGCAGTAGCAATGGGCGGCTGCGTGATCTCTGTTGTAATATTACTGCTTCTGATCGTGCCCGGTTCTCCAGCATTCATGGCTCCACAGTCCTTTGCAGCACTGATCGTGTGGGTGTTGATGGGAGTTACCTTCTATTTTGTTTCAAAGAAAAATTTTGCGAAAGTCACTAAGAGGGAAATGGATTATCTGATTCTTGGAAATGTACAGGTAGTTCGAGGACTGAGAAAAGGAAAAGATCAGGGAAGAGTTGTACAGGGAAATATTGTGGCTGATCAGAGTAATAAATCTTAAAAGGTAATAAAACGGCTGCAGGCCTATAATACTTTCAGGGTAACAGAAAAACTTCCATTCAAAAAATGGGAGTTTTTCTGTTACCGGAGTATCATATTTGCAAGGTGTGATTTATAAAGTATCTTGACAGAGGTACCGATCCTGTTATACTATTAAAACTGATAAAGGGGAGTAACCTACGTTTGGAAATCTGCGTTTGCAGTGTCGTCAGTACGGTGGAAACATCCGGCGCTGCAGGGAAATGGTGAGACTTTTATTGCATTTTTTGTTATGCAATAAGGGTTTCTTTTTTTATATCATTTATCAAAAAAATCCTTTATTGCATAAAAAAATTACAGTTGGTGAATATTTGCAAAAAAGGAGGTAAAGGTAATGAAGGAAATTTATCAGCAGACAGCAGAGGAAGTTCTCGAGCGTGTGGAAAGCAGGGAATCAGGGCTTACCGATGAACAGATCAGACGGTCCAGAGAGAAGTGCGGATGGAATGAGCTTGCAGAAGGAAAGAAAAAAAGTATTTTGCAGATCTTCTTTGAGCAGTATAAGGATTTTCTGGTGCTGATCCTGATCGCATCGGCAGTGATATCCGGTATGCTTGGAGATGTGGAAAGTGCAGCAGTTATCGTGATCGTTATCACGATCAATGCGATCTTGGGAACCGTGCAGACAGTAAAGGCTGAGCAGTCCCTGCAGAGCTTAAAGAAGCTTTCCGGACCGGAGGCAAAGGTATTGCGTGATGGTGTGGCGGTACAGCTCCCGGCAAGAGAGCTGGTTGTAGGAGATGTGATCCTTCTTGAAGCAGGTGATATGATCCCGGCAGATGGAAGACTGATTGAAAATGCAAGTCTTAAGGTCGATGAAAGTGCCCTTACCGGAGAAAGTCTTGCAGTTGAAAAGAGTATGGACACTATTTTGGAGGAAGCACCGCTTGGTGATCGGACAAACATGCTGTTTTCCGGAAGCTTTGTCACATATGGGCGTGGCAGAGCAGTTGTAACGAATGTAGGAATGCAGACAGAAGTTGGAAAGATTGCGGGACTTCTGAAATCAACTTCGGAAAAACAGACGCCACTTCAGGCGAATCTGGATGATTTTGGAAAGAAGCTTTCCATTCTGATCCTGATATTTTGCGGAATTCTGTTTGCGATCAGTGTATTCCGCGGTGAGAAGATCAGCAGTGCATTTATGTTTGCAGTAGCACTTGCAGTCGCAGCGATTCCGGAAGCTTTAAGCTCCATCGTGACGATCGTCCTTTCTTTCGGAACACAGAAGATGGCAAAGGAGCACGCGATCATTCGTAAGCTTCAGGCTGTGGAAGGTCTTGGAAGCGTATCTGCTATCTGTTCGGATAAGACCGGAACACTTACACAGAATAAAATGACAGTAGAAGATTATTATATTGATGGAAAAAGAATCACAGCAGATGCAATTGATGTAGCAGATCCGGCGCAGAGATGTCTTTTAGACTACAGCATTTTATGTAATGATTCAACAAATGAAAATGGAGTGGAGATCGGAGATCCGACGGAAACGGCATTGATCAATCTGGGCAGCCGGTACGGAATCGAGGCTGCAGGTGTAAGAACACTTTACCCAAGGGAAGGAGAGCTTCCCTTTGACAGTGACCGTAAGATGATGTCAACACTTCACAGAATTGATGATGAAAACCGGATGATCGTAAAAGGTGCGGTTGACCGGCTTCTGGAGCTGACAGACAGGATCTGGACAAAGGACGGAGTTCGGGAAATCACAGAAGCAGATAAAGAAAAGATCCGGCGCCAGAATCAGGAATTTTCAATGGAAGGGTTACGGGTACTGGCATTTACCTATCGTGAAATTCCGGAGAAGCATGTATTGACGACAGAAGATGAGAATCATCTGGTATTTCTTGGCCTGATCGCTATGATGGATCCGCCGAGGGAAGAATCAAAGGCTGCAGTTGCAGAATGTATAAAAGCGGGGATCCGGCCGGTCATGATCACGGGAGATCATAAGATCACAGCAGCGGCAATCGCAAAAAGGATCGGGATCCTACATGATCTGTCAGAGGCCTGCGAGGGTGCTGATATTGAAAATATGAGTGATGAGCAGCTGAAGGAATTTGTCCCGAATATTTCTGTGTATGCAAGAGTATCACCGGAGCACAAGATCCGTATTGTCCGTGCATGGCAGGAGAAGGGGATGATCGTGGCAATGACCGGAGACGGTGTGAATGATGCTCCGGCACTGAAGCAGGCAGACATTGGTGTTGCAATGGGAGTGACCGGAACCGAGGTCGCAAAGGATGCCGCAGCAATGGTGCTTACAGATGATAATTTTGCAACAATTGTAAAAGCAGTGGAAAACGGACGAAATTTATATCAGAATATCAAGTATGCGATCCAGTTTCTTCTGTCAGGAAACTTTGGTGCGATCCTGGCAGTTCTTTGTGCATCCCTTGCAGGACTTCCGGTTCCTTTTGCACCGGTACATCTGCTGTTTATCAATCTTTTGACAGACAGTCTTCCGGCGATCGCGTTAGGCGTGGAGCCGCACAGCAGTGAGGTGATGAATGAGAAACCAAGATCAGCAGACGAGTCAATACTGACAAAGGATTTTCTTGGTAAAATCGGTCTGGAAGGACTGGTGATCGGTATGATGACGATGATCGGATTTTTGACAGGATATCATCAGAATGGTGCGCTGCGTGGCAGTACTTATGCCTTCGGAATACTTTGTCTGGCACGTCTGTTCCATGGATTCAACTGCAAATCGGATCATCCGGTTATCTTTACAAAACGTTTCTTTAATAATAAATGGCTTCAGGGAGCATTTGTACTTGGGGCAGTACTCATTACCGTTGTACTGACGATTCCAGGATTTCATCTCCTGTTTAAAGTAGAGACGTTGGATCTGATGCAGCTTGGCTGTGTATATCTGTATGCGTTTGCAAGTCTTCCGATCATTCAGCTGCTTAAATGGATACGCATGAAATTAAGAAAAAGAGGAGAATGATAGTGGATATAAGTAAAATATCTGTAAAAAAAATCCGAGAGCTTATTGTGTTTACAGCATTTCTTGTGGTCGCCCTGTGGAAGTTTGATGTGGTGCTCGATGTGCTGAAAGCAATATGGGGGATCGCATTTCCTTTTGTACTTGGCGGAGCGATCGCATTTGTGACCAACGTGCCAATGAGCTTTTTGGAAAAGAAAATTTTTGGAAGGGTAAAAAAAGAAAATAAGATAGGTGCAAAATTGGCAAGACCGATAAGTCTGTTCCTTACGATCGTATTTGCGGTTGGCGTGATCGTACTGGTGATGTTTGGTGTGATCCCGCAGCTTACGCGGACAATGGGAACTCTGATGATGAGTATCGCTGATTTTATTCCGCAGATGCAAAGCTGGATCCGGGAATTCTCCCATAATAACCAGGAAATCATGAAGCTGGTAGATCAGGTACAGTTTAATCCGGATCAGGCGATCAAGTGGGGGATAAGCCTTCTTGGAAACGGTGCAGGAAATATGATGAATACCACAATGTCAGCAGTGGGTTCCATAGTCAGTGGATTGGCAACCTTTTTTATTGCTTTTTCATTTGCCTGCTATGTCCTTTTTCAGAAGGAGAAGCTGCATGTGCAGATCCGAAAAGTATTTTTTGCCTTTCTCCCAAAGAAAAAGGCAGATGCTTTTCTTAAAGTCTGTTCTCTGACTTATCGGACATTTGCAAATTTTCTTGCAGGTCAGTGTCTGGAAGCTGTGATCCTCGGCTGTATGTTTGTTGTGATACTGAGTATTTTGAGGATGCCATATGCACTTTTGATCGGAGTTTTGATTGCGTTTACCGCATTGATTCCGATTTTCGGGGCCTTCATCGGGTGTGCGGTGGGAAGCTTTTTGATCTTTATGGTAAATCCGAAACAGGCAATTTTATTTATTATAGTATTTCTGGTGCTGCAGCAGATCGAGGGAAATCTGATCTATCCTCATGTTGTGGGTGAATCCGTAGGACTTCCGTCGATCTGGGTTCTTGCAGCAGTTACGATCGGCGGAAACCTTATGGGAATTGTAGGTATGCTTGTTTTCATTCCGCTGCTTTCCGTGTTCTATACTATCTTTCGGGAATTCGTATATCTGCGCCTGAAAAAAAGCATATCAAACAGGTGACAAAGACAGAAATAGAGGAATATACGGCAGAGGAAATTGTAAATAGTGACATATCAGAGGGGAAATGATATGATGGACTTGTATTGGGATAGTTAAGAAAATCTTATATTTAAGGGGGGAGTTACTGTGTGGTTTGTGTTTGCCTTGCTGTCTGCTGTATTTGCGGCGCTGACCTCCATACTGGCCAAGATAGGTATTGCCGGTGTTAATTCGAATCTTGCAACAGCGATTCGAACGATAGTGGTACTAGTTATGGCTTGGGGAATGGTTTTCCTCACAAATACCCAGGGCGGGATCGCAGCAATCAGCAAAAAAAGCTGGCTGTTTCTGACCCTTTCAGGTCTGGCAACAGGTGCTTCGTGGTTATGCTATTATCGTGCCCTGCAGATAGGCGATGCATCCAAGGTTGTGCCGATAGACAAGCTGAGTGTCGTGATCACACTGGTACTGGCATTTGTTTTTTTGCATGAAAAATTCACAGCAAGATCGATGATGGGATGTATTTTGATCGGTGTGGGAACATTATTGATGGTTTTGTAAAAATGCATAAGAATGCATAAGAAAACTATATACAAAAGGAGAGTGTTATGAAAACACGAAAGAAAATTTCAGCAAAGCTGCTGGCGATCATGCTTATTGCTGCATTGCTGCTTCCTCTTGCATGGAATGTTCCGGTGGAAGCAGCCGAGGCAAAACAGATCGATGTTTTGTTCAGCCATGATACACATTCGCATTTGAACAGCTTTTCAACCATCGTAGATGGAGAGCAAAAAGAAGTTGGCGGATTTGCAAGGATCAAAACTCTGATCGATGAAAAGAAGCAGGAAGATCCGGACACCCTGGTGCTGGATGGCGGCGATTTTTCCATGGGAACACTGATCCAGACTGTATACGATACGGAGGCGGCAGAGCTTCGGATGCTGGGATATCTTGGGTATGATGTGACGACTCTGGGGAATCATGAATATGATTATCGTTCAAAGGGACTGGCAAATATGCTGGAGGCCGCGAAGGCTTCCGGTGAGACAGTGCCGGCACTGGTAGTGTGCAACGTGGACTGGGACAGCATGGAGCAGGATGGATTAAGCGATGGTCAGAAGCAGATCCGGTCGGCATTTGAAGCCTACGGTGTGAAGGATTATGTAGTAGTTCAAAAGGGAGATGTAAAGGCTGCAGTAGTCGGTGTGTTCGGTAAGGATGCCCTAGAATGTGCACCGACCTGTGAATTAAAGTTCAAGGATCCGGTTGAGGCCGTAAAACAGACAGTAGAAAAGATCCGAAAAAATGAAAAAGTGGATATGATCGCTTGTGTGTCCCATGGAGGAACCTGGGAGGATGAGAACAAATCGGAGGATGAGATCCTTGCAAAAGAGGTGCCGGATATCGACTTGATCATCAGCGGACATACGCACACAGAGCTGAAAGAGGCAATTCAGCATGGGAACACATATATCGTATCCTGCGGCGAATACGGAAGAAATCTGGGATCACTTTCCATGACACAGAAACAGGACGGACGGTGGGAGCTGACATCCTATGAGCTGATCCCTGTTTCTGAGGATGTAAAACCGGACCAGGCGACACAGGAACAGATCGATGCCCTGATGGATACGGTGGATAAGAATTATCTTGCCGATTTCGGCTATACAAGGGAAGAGGTTCTTGCTGAAAATGATGTTGAATTCAACAGTCTGGAAGAAATGGGCACGAAGCACGAAGAGTTGAATCTTGGTGATATCATGTCCGATGCATACATATATGCAGTGGAAAATTCCGAGTATTATGATGGTGATCCGGTTGATGTAGCCGTTGTTCCAAGCGGAACCGTGCGGGACACATACACAAAGGGCGATATCACAGTAGAGGATGTTTTTAATTCCTTTTCACTGGGGATCGGAAAGGACGGTGTTGCCGGATATCCGCTGATCAGTGCATACCTGACCGGAAAAGAGCTGAAGCTGGCAGCGGAGGTGGACGCTTCTGTATCGGATTTTATGACAACGGCAAGGTTATATTGCAGTGGATTGAATTTTGCATACAATCCACATCGGATGATCCTGAATAAGGTGACAGATTGTTATCTCACCAGGGCAGACGGAGAGCGGATCGAGATCCAGGATGACAAGCTGTATCATGTTGTGACAGATCTGTATACCGGTCAGATGCTTGGTTCTGTGATGAAAATGTCCTATGGACTACTGTCTCTTGAACCGAAGGACAGGGATGGGAATCCCATTGAAAATCTGGAAGATCAGGCGATCATGGAGGATGACAGGGAATTAAAGGCCTGGGATGCGATCGCAAGATATATGCAGTCCTTTGCGGATACAGACGGCGACGGAATTGCCAATGTGCCGGAATATTATGAGACGACACATGGACGTAAGGTTGTGGAGGACAGCAGAAATATCATTGATCTGGTGAAGCAGCCGAATAAGTTTTCGGCAATGATCGCAGGTATTTGTCTGATCTTTATCGTGATCATTGTGCTTGTGGTATTTCTGATCCGAAGGATGATCCGCAGGATCAAAGTCAGAAAAGGAAAGAGAAATTCAAAATAAATATACGGCTGAGAAGAAAGCTGTCGCTTTAGCGGTTGATAGATCGCAAAGCGGCAGCTTTTATTTGTGGCAGATATATAAATGGTGAAAGAAGATATTTTATAGTTGACAAATAGAGAACAATGCCATACAATCGTTCTAAATAGAACGAAAAGATATGGAGGAAGGCTATGTTTTTCTGGGATCAGCATAAAACGATAACAAGCTGTTATGAAAAAGTCACAGGGAGTGTATGTGAGAAATATCAGCTGACGCATATGGAATATGATATCCTTATGTTTTTACACAACAATCCACAGCATAATACTGCGGCTGAGATCGTTAAGGTCCGTAAGTCGACGAAATCCCACGTGTCCTCTTCTCTGAAAAATCTGGAGAGCAGAGGTCTGATCGAAAGGATCCAGAGTGCGGACAATAAGAAGCATATCGAGATCGTTTTATTAAATAAGGCAGATCGGATCATTGAAGATGGAATAAAAGCACAGAAGGAATTTGCAAAAATCGCTTTGGACGGCCTGACAGTGGAAGAGAAGCGTATTTGTAAAGAGGTGTTTCATAAGATCTGCGAAAATGCGGATAAATATATGAGGTGAGATGATGAAAAAGAGGCAGGAAGCATGAGAGAAAATAGTAAGAAAAACATGCCGGACATAATGGAGGCAATATTTGACGCAGGATATTTGATATTCGATCTGATCGCAGGAATTCTTTTCTTTGTATTTTCGAAGGGTAATCCTTTGTTTATCCTTTACGGAGTACTGACATTGACACTTTGTGGCGGAGATGCTTTCCATCTGGTGCCAAGGATCATCAGAGCTGTCCATGGAAGCAGCGAGAGGATCAGGAAACAGCTGGGAATCGGATTACAGGTATCCTCGATCACGATGACTGTATTTTATATTATTTTACTGTATGTATGGAAGCTTACCTTCCCGGAGCTGAATGCACCGGCAGCAGTGGAAGCAATGATCTGGATCTCTGCGATCATCAGGATCGTGGTATGCTTCCTTCCTCAGAATAACTGGTGTACAGATGATGGAAATATGAAATTATCCATCCTGAGAAATGCAGTTTTTGCAGTTACCGGTATCGGTGTGATCATTCTGTATGCGATCTCCGGAAATGCGAATGGGTATCACATGACAAGAATGGTTGCTGCGATCATCATTTCCTTTGGATGCTATCTTCCGGTAACCTTATTCAGCAAAACAAAGCCCAAGGTCGGATTACTGATGATCCCAAAGACCTGTGCATATATGTGGATCATTGCAATGGGACTTCAGCTTCTGTTTTAGGACAGCAAGCATTAAGTAACCGCCTGACTATGGATCAGACATTGGATGTCCGCAGCGTATTTTGGTACGTCTGCGGACACCTTTTTTGAGATGAATTGCAATTTCTTTTGTAAAATTGTAGAATGAAAGAGCTTATGAAAAAGAGTCATGAAAGAGAGAATCAGGAAATGAATGATAAAATCGCAGTCTGTCTTGGAAAGGGCGGACAGAGAGATATGGCGGAAGCCTTTTGCAGGAGGACCGGAGCGCAGCTTCAGGATAAGCCGGGAGATTTTCTGACGGTGCGGTTTGATTCCAGGGGCGTTTCGCTGTCCGGTTTCGGGCTGACCTATCAGGGGGATTTTGTGGAGACGATGCTTCACAGAGTTACCAGAGGCAGACTTCAGCATGAGATGCTGGTGAAGGCGGTGAAGTCAGATAAGGAGGGAAGGAATGCCATCGATGCTACGGCAGGAATGGGTGAGGATGCCTTTCTTCTGGCAGCCCAGGGCTATGAGGTGACGCTGTACGAGCAGAATCCGGTGATCGCAGCCCTTCTTAAAGATGCCATTCGCCGTGCCAAGAAAAATATGGATCTGAAAGATATTGCCGGTCGTATGAAGGTGATCGAGGGAAACAGTGTAGAAGGTATGTCAAAGCTTCTTGATCCTGTAGACGTGATCTATCTGGATCCCATGTTTCCGGCAAGACAGAAATCCAGCCTGATCAACAAGAAACTTCAATTGATCCAGAAGCTGGAACCACCGTGTTCCGGGGAAAAGGATCTTTTTGATGCAGCTATCAGAGCAAATCCGGATAAGATCATCGTCAAGCGTCCGCTGAAAAGTGAATGTCTTGCCGGCCGGGAGCCGTCTTATACATTGAAGGGGAAGGCAATACGATATGACTGCTATGTATTATAAAGTCAGACACTATCAATACAAAAATCGAATCGGAAATCTTAAGTCTGAAGCTGTAGGCGTGGTAAGCGGGGAAAAACATTTCCCCATATTTCCTGGAAATATGATTTTCAAGCCACTGACGAAATCCAAACCATTTTCCACGCCACTGTATGCTTATGCAGAGGTGTTCTGGTCAACGATCATTAATGAATATTTTATGCCTGCGCCCAGGTATGAACTGGCCATCTGTGAAGGGTATGAGGCAGTAAATGAAAAATATCTTGACTACGGAACGGCAGTACCCATGGCCTATAAAGAAGGGGAATCCCTTTTGAATCTTCTGGAGTTTTTCAGGAAATATCCGGATGAAAAGGTAGATATAGATAATTATGTAAACTATTGCCAGATGTTTTATGATTATAGAGATATTTTTGAAGCTGATTTTTTGCAGGAGCATCGGGAAATGGCGGAACAGCTTGCTATGCAGGTACTGATCTCTGTCCTGAAGGGAGACCAGAATTATCATTATGAAAATGTAGCATTTCTCTGTGATAAAGATGGCGGGATCAGAAGTCTTGCACCTATTATCGATCATGAATTTTCTACGTATTTTATGTTTCCGGACGATATTTCCCGTCATGTATACTGGCTGATGGAATTAAGCAAATCCATCCGCGGATGGGAAGTCCGGCCTGGGGAATATGATAATTTCAAAGATCCGGAAGAACGGAAACTAATGGAAAAAAGTGCCACCTGTATTCATAAAAATCTCCTTTATATAAAAGAACATTATCCGCAGACAACGGAAGAATTTCTGGATAAAGCAGAAAAACTGAAAACAGCATTGACGGAAGCTTCAGAGGATTTTCTGATCCGGGGAAATACGGAATATCCGGACTATGCGGATTCCAGTGCCTGGCTGATCGGAAAAGCCCGATACAAGGATAAAGATGAAGAGAAAGCCAGCGCTTATGAGGCGGAATTATACGGAAAGGGGAAAAAGATTGATTTCCGGGACGTAAGTATCAGTGCAATAAATGAAATAAAAGCTGTGATCAGTCAGATGGAAGAAGTTTTGAGAAAGAGAGAATAAACAAATGGAACAAACAAAAACAATATTAAAAAAAACCTGGGTGGTGGCAGCGCTTGCCTGCGTCTGCTGTCTTCTCTGGGGGAGTGCGATCCCGCTGATCAAGACAGGATACCGTCTGATGCAGATGGATTCTGCAGATACGGCAAGTCAGATCGTTTTTGCAGGTGTGCGTTTTGCACTGGCAGGAATCCTTGTACTGATCTTTGCATCTTTGCGTGAGCGCAAGGTTCTGCTTCCGGATCGAACTGTTCTGAAATATGCGGTGCCGGTATGTATGGCTCAGACGGTATGTCAGTATTTCTTCTTTTATATAGGTGTGGCACATACCTCCGGTGTAAAAGGCGCTATTATCACAGGTCTTGGGAATTTTATTGCGATCCTGCTGTCCTGCCTTGTTTTTCACAAGGAAAAAATGACCGGGCGAAAGATGCTTGGCTGCATTCTCGGTTTTGCCGGCGTGGTCGTGATCAATCTCATGGGAAATTCTCTGGATGCAGGTTTTAGGCTTACAGGAGAAGGATTTATTCTGATCGCGCAGTTTTCTTACGGAATGTCCACGGTGCTGATCAATATTTTTTCCAGAAAGGTATCTCCGGTGGTACTCAGCGGAACGCAGTTTACCATGGGCGGGATCATTCTGTTCCTGATCGGAAAAGGGATGGGAGGACATTTCGGAGTGGTAAATGCCGCCGGTATCGGGATCATCTTTTATCTGGCAATGGTGTCTGCGGTGGCCTATACACTGTGGTCAGTGCTGCTTGCCTGGAATGATGTATCCAGGGTAGCGATCTTTGGTTTTGTAAATCCTCTGTTCAGTGTGATCCTGTCTGCACTGGTTCTGGGAGAGGTACATCAGGCATTTAATATGGGAAGTCTCATCGCACTGTTTCTTGTCTGTGTGGGAATTTATGTGGTAAATCAAAAAAAATCTTCATAAGTGGTATTGCAGTTATTGTTCCCAGGCAATATTTTTTGAAGCGTGTTGCTGAGAACGGAGTGAACAGTAACGGTCGCAGAATGAACAGTAACGATGCCGGAGTTTTAAAAATTGATTTCAATACGGCATTGTGTTAAAATGGCTCCATAAAAAGTGTGAACATAAAAATCCATGCCGGAATAACTGCAGGATCCGGAAGCAGATCCGGCACCGGACAGTAAGGAGGAAAAATATGGAATTTCAGAAACTGATCGAAGAGAGAAGGACCATCCGTAAATACAGACCGGAGAGCAGGATCACAAAAGAAGATCTTCTTGCAGTGATCCGGGCCGCTCAGGAAGCACCCAGCTGGAAAAACTCCCAGACCGGAAGATATTATTGTGTAATGTCCGAAGAGATGGTGGAGAAGGTCAGCAGAGAATGTCTGCCGGAAATGAACCAGGCAAAAGCAGAGAATGCCTCCCTGATCGTTACAACCTTTGTACATAACCATGCCGGATTTCAGAAAGACGGAACACCAGATAATGAACTCGGAAACGGCTGGGGCTGCTATGATCTGGGACTTCAGAACGAGAATCTGATCCTGAAGGCAAAGGAGCTTGGATATGGAACCCTGATCATGGGACTTCGTGCCGGAGACAAGCTCCGAGAGATCCTTTCCATTCCGGAAACAGAAACGGTAATGGCAGTGATCGCCATCGGAAAAGCAGCCGAAGAGCCTGCAAGACCGAAACGTAAAGATGTGGAAGATATTGTGAGATTTTATTAAATAATAGAAGAAATGCCCGGTATACATCAAAATGTCCGGGCATTTTTTAATGGAAGTTAAAGAGCAAAATGGTCTGAAAAGGATTGCCTGGAGGAGTGAATTCTGTTATCCTGTAAGAAAACAGCTGTGACAACATGGAAGGGTTTTGAAAAGCAGAGTTTGGGAGAAGCAAAAAAGCAATACAGTAAAAGCAAGGGAGGTTTTTAACCAATATGCAGATCATACATGAAAATGAATACGAAGAAATCATGAAAAATATCGTAACGCCATATCTTCTGTCTCACAGAAGGGAACTTTATGTACCGGGTGCGGATTATCCGTTTCGTAACGAAAGCAAACGGATCACAGGTAAGATCCATATGCTGCAGTATCTGTCTGATATTGATATGCCTAAAGGTGTGGTAGTCATCAGCCACGGATTCACAGAATCAGCAGTAAAATATGATGAAGTGGCCTATTATTTTCTTAAGGAAGGCTATCATGTATATATTCCGGAGCATTGCGGCCATGGCCGCAGCTATCGTCTTACCGCAGACCCGTCTCTGGTCCACATCGATACATGGAGAAGATATATCCGCGATTTTCTGAAAGCATGTCGCTACATAAAGAAAGCACATCCGGATCTGTCACTTAACTTGTATGCACATTCCATGGGTGGTGCCATCGGTGGTATTGCTGCAGCCTGGGAGCCGGACTGGTTTCACAAGGTGATCCTTTCTTCTCCGATGATCCGTCCTCTTACAGATAATGTTCCGTGGCCGGCAGCCACCGGCATAGCTCTGGAGAAATGCATTTTCGGAAAAGATGAGGAATATGTAGCTGGCCGAAAGCCTTACGATGGCAGCGGTTCTTTTGAGACAAGCTCCGCAACATCAAAACCAAGATACGAGCGATACAAAAATCTCCGTGCAGAACATAAGGAGCTCCAGACCTGGTCTCCATCCTACGGCTGGCTCTGGGCTTCTGCGGAAATGAGCTGGTATCTGCGTCTCTACGGATGGAAAAAATATACGGCACCAATGCTGCTCATCCAGGCCCAGACGGAAGATCTGGTGTCTGTCCGTGCCCTGAAAAATTTTGCCGGAAAGATCAATCGCCAGGGAAAAACAAGCTGTGATTATATCCATATGATCGGAACAAAGCATGAGATCTATGGAAGCAGAGGTAAGATCCTGGAGAAATACTGGGGATATATATTTACATTTCTGGACGATACGGAAAATGATATTGATCACAGATAAGTATTTTTACTACATGTGTATCACATATTTAACAACAGGATTGGCAGCTTTTATTCACTTTCTTTCTTTATCATAGTAAAATTATAAAGCTTTTCTCTTATACATTCGACAAAAAATGTGATATAATCTAACGAATCGTCTTTTTGTACAGACAAACGTACAATCCAAAAAGACAAAATTAAATAAGGGAAGGATTATAGAATGTTATCTGTTATTGAATCAGTGAATGCTGCTGTAAACAATTTTATCTGGGGCGTTCCTGCGATGATCTGTATTATTGGTGTAGGTCTTTATTTAAGTATCCGCACGAATTTTCTCCAGATTCGGAAATTTCCCTATGCCATCAGGGTCACTATCGGACGTATGCTTCGGAAAAGAGAAGCTTCCGATGGAAGTCTGACACCGTTTCAGGCTGTTTGTACGGCGTTAGCTGCTACCGTGGGAACGGGAAATATTGCAGGTGTGGCAGGTGCTATTGCCATCGGAGGACCGGGAGCCGTATTCTGGATGTGGATTTCCGCACTTCTTGGAATGTGTACAAAGTTTTCAGAAGTAACACTTGCGGTACATTTCCGCGAAACCAATGCCAACGGAGATCTGGTTGGAGGACCAATGTATTACATTAAGAATGGTCTAAAAAAACACTGGCACTGGCTGGCATATCTGTTTTCCGCTTTTGGTGTGCTTACTGTTTTCGGAACCGGAAATGCAACCCAGGTTAATACCATTACAACAGCTATTGATTCTGCACTGATCAATTACAATGTGATCGCTGCAGACAATACTTCTACGGTAAACCTTGTTATGGGGATCATCCTTGCGATTCTTGTGGCAATGATCCTGCTTGGCGGAATCAAAAGGATCGGCCAGGTTACAGAAAAGCTGGTACCGTTTATGGCATTGTTTTATATTATTCTTGCCGTCGGTGTAGTTATCATCAACTGGAAAAATGTTCCGGGTGTTTTCAGCGCTATCATCAGAGGGGCATTTAATCCGGCATCTGTGACAGGCGGCGTAGTAGGAAGCTTTTTCATGAGTATGAAAAAAGGTGTTTCCAGAGGTATTTTTTCCAATGAGGCAGGTCTTGGTACCGGTTCCATCGCACATGCCTGTGCAGACACCAGAAAACCTGTAAAACAGGGATTTTTCGGGATCTTTGAGGTATTCACGGACACGATCGTGATCTGTACGCTGACAGCGCTTGTCATCCTCTGCAGCGGGGTGCCGGTTGGTTATGGCGCAGCAGCAGGAGCGGAGCTTACCATCAGCGGTTTTACCAGTACATACGGAAACTGGGTTTCCATCTTTACAGCAGTTGCCATGTGCTGCTTCGCATTTTCCACTATCATTGGATGGGGACTTTACGGAGCCAGATGTGCGGAGTTCCTTTTTAAGGAAAAAGCTATCAGACCTTTTATGGTACTGTACTCTCTGGTAGCGATCATCGGCGCAACTGTTGACCTTGGACTTCTCTGGAGTATCGCAGAGACCTTCAACGGTCTGATGGCGATCCCTAACCTGATCGCAGTATTCCTGCTTTCCGGTGTGGTTGTAAAGCTTGTGAAGGAGTACTTCGCCGGAGAAGGAAAGAACGCCTGAAGGAGTTTTTGAAAAAAAAACTTGACTATCAAAACAAACAGAGTTAGAATTGGTTTAACTCATTAAAGAGTTAACACATAACAGAAGTAAATTCCGTGAAGGGAATCAGTAAAGACAGAGGAACCGTCTTCAGAGAGCTGTAACTGGTGTGATGCAGCGGCGGAACTGCCTTGAATATCATCCCTGAGAAGGAAAGCCGAAAGTTTCAGACAAGTAAGTAGGTTTTCACGGGTGCTTCCCGTTACAGAAGTCGCGTATGCCGGTACGTTGCAGAATCGTGCTTGTTTCAATGGAGAAACAGGGTGGTTGCGGAATTTTATATCCGTCCCTGAAAGGGGACGGATTTTTTTTATCCAAAACATTTTAAACCACGCGGTAAGGATCTGAAACCGGAAAAATATACAAAAGGGGAAAGAGTATGAAAGTGTACAAAAAACTCATGAACGCACTTGCAGCAGTAGAAAAAATTGTACTGGTCATTTCCACACTGCTGATCCTTGTGCTGACTGTGGGAAATGTATTTTCCCGTAAGGTCATCCATCGCTCATGGTCTTTTACAGAAGAGCTTGTTGTAGCGGTGTTTGTTCTCATCACACTTTTGGCAGCAGCACTTGCCTGCCGTGAAAAAGGAGGACTGGTAAGTCTGACACTGGTTACGGACCGTCTTCCGAAAAAACTGGAAAAACCATCTGTGATCCTGATCACGGTCCTGAGCATTGTTTTTTCCGCAATTTTATTTAAATATGGAATGGACAAAGTTCTTACACAGCTGGCAAACGGCAAGAGAACTTTCGTATTGAACTGGCCGGAGTGGATCTTCTGGTCCTTCGTGCCGATCGGAGCAGGCTGTATGATCCTTCATTTTATTGAGTACTGCCTGGACTTCTGCCTGAAAAAAGATGATGAAAAGGAGGACAAATAAATGATCAGTGCAATCTTATTTATCTCCTTCTTTGTTTTCCTGATCCTGGGACTTCCCATTGCAATCTGCTTAGGTCTGTCATCTGTATGTGCCATCCTTTATTCCGGTACATCTCTGACGATCGTAGCTACAAATATGTACTCCGGAATCAGTAAATTCCTGCTTCTTGCTATCCCGTTCTTTGTTCTGTCCGGAAACATTATGGCAAAAGCCGGTATTTCCAAACGACTGATCAACTTCGTAGATACCTGCGTAGGACATAAAAAGGGCGGTATCGCCATTGTATGTGTTATCGTAGCCTGCTTCTTCGGAGCGATCTCCGGTTCCGGTCCTGCAACGGTTGCGGCACTTGGAGCAGTTCTGATCCCGGCTATGGTTGAGCAGGGCGGTTTCTCCGCACCGTTTTCCACGGCATTGATGGCAACCTCCAGTTCCATCGCCATTGTCATACCGCCGAGTATCGCATTCGTTGTATACGCTTCTATCACAGGGGTATCTATTGCAGATATGTTTATGGCTGGTATCGTTCCGGGACTTCTGATGGGTGTTGCTCTTGTGATCATCGTTATGATCGAGGCAAAGAAACATAACATTCAGCCATCCCGTGAAAAAGCTTCCGCAAAAGAACGCTGGGATACATTTAAAGATGCATTCTGGGGATTCCTGATGCCGGTTATCATCCTCGGGGGAATTTACGGTGGTATCTTTACACCAACTGAGGCTGCAGCCGTATCTGTTGTTTACGGTCTGTTTGTTGGTATGGTGATCTACCGTGAGGTTAAGCTCAAAGATCTGTTTGACATTCTTGTGGATTCTGCAAAGACAACCGGTGGAATCATGCTGATCGTAGCGAGTGCTTCCCTGTTCTCTTTTGTATGTACCAAGTTTGGTATTGCAAATGCGGCATCTGAGCTTCTTGCCGGCATTGCACATAATCAGTTTACCTTCCTTCTGATCGTAAACATCATTTTCCTGATCGCAGGATGCTTCATTGATGCAAACTCTGCGATGTACATTTTTATACCGATCATGCTTCCGGTATGTAAGGCTCTGGGCTATGATGTGGTAGCATTCGGTGTTATGGCAACAGTTAACCTTGCGATCGGACAGGTAACACCTCCGGTAGGTGTAAATCTTTTCGTTGCCATCAGTATCAAGATCAAAAAAGGTCTGGAGGTTACTCTTCAGCAGATCTCCAGAGCAGTTATGCCGATGATCGCTGCATCCGTTGCAGTTCTTCTGATCATCACTTATATTCCGGCTGTTTCCACAGCTCTTCCGAAGGCTCTTGCAAAAGAGGGTTCCTATACAGGAGACCAGTCTTCTGACACAGAAAGCCAGAGTTCCAAGGATTCCGGAGACGGAAGTGATTCCTTTAATACCATCGCGGATTACAGTGATCTTGACTGGCCGGAGATGACATGGAACTTTGCATGCTCTACAACTGAAACAAGTACCTGGGCTGACGGAGGACGTAAGTTTGGTGAGCTTATGGAAAAAGCAACCGGCGGAAAAGTCAAGGTTAATATTTACGCAGCAGATCAGCTGACAAACGGAAATCAGTCCGAGGGAATCCAGGCACTGATGAACGGAGATCCGGTACAGATCTCCATGCATTCCAATCTGATCTATTCTGCATTTGACCCGAGATTCAATGTAGTATCCCTGCCGTTTATCTATGATTCCTACGATGACGCGGATGCAAAATTTGACGGTGAGGCCGGAGAAAAGCTGAAAGAGATCCTTGGTGAGTACGGACTTCATTGTATGGGAATCGCAGAGAATGGTTTCCGTGAGCTGACAAACAGCAAGCATGAAGTAAAAACAGTAGACGACATGAAGAACCTGAAGGTTCGTGTGGCCGGTTCCAACCTTCTTATGGAATGCTATAAGAGATGGGGGGCAGATGCCACAAATATGAACTGGTCTGAGACATACACAGCACTTCAGCAGAATACGGTAGAGGGTGAGGAGAACCCGTTGCCTGCGATCGACGCAGCCAGTGTACAGGAGGTACAGCCGTACTGCTCCATGTGGGATGCAATCTATGATTGTCTGTTCTTCTGTATCAACCAGGATATCTATGACAGCCTGACACCGGAACAGCAGCAGGTTGTTGATGAGGCAGGCCAGAAGGCTGTTGAGTATGAGCGTTATATCAACCGTTCCGGCGACGAGGAGATCATGAGCCGCTGGGAGAAGAGCAACGGTGTGACCTTTACAAAGAAAGAGGATATGGATATCGATTCCTTCAAGAAAGCAGTAGACGGAATCGACGACTGGTTTGTAAAGGAGCTTAAGAGTGAAGGCTATGACGATGCACAGGATCTTGTAGATCTGTTTACAGAGGATTCGGTAGATACCGTGGAGGATTACAGTGATCTGAACTGGCCTGAGACGACCTGGAACTTTGCATGCTCCACAACGGAGACAAGTACCTGGGCTGATGGAGGACGTAAGTTCGGTGAACTCATGGAAAAGGCTACCGGAGGAAAGGTCAAGGTTAACATTTACGCAGCGGATCAGCTGACAAACGGAAATCAGTCCGAGGGAATCCAGGCATTGATGAACGGAGACCCGGTACAGATCTCCATGCATTCCAATCTGATCTATTCTGCATTTGATCCACGCTTCAATGTGGTATCCCTGCCGTTCATCTATGATTCCTATGATGATGCAGATGCGAAGTTTGACGGAGAGGCCGGAGACAAGCTGAAGGAGATCCTTAACGGCTACGGACTTCACTGCATGGGTATTGCAGAGAACGGATTCCGTGAGTTGACAAACAGCAAGCATGAGGTAAAATCTGTAGATGATATGAAGAATCTGAAGGTTCGTGTAGCCGGCTCTAATCTCCTTATGGAGTGTTATAAGAGATGGGGGGCAGATGCTACAAATATGAACTGGTCCGAGACCTACACAGCACTTCAGCAGAATACGGTAGAGGGCGAGGAGAATCCGTTGCCCGCCATCGATGCAGCCAGTGTACAGGAGGTACAGCCATATTGCTCCATGTGGGATGCAATCTATGACTGCCTGTTCTTCTGCATCAACCAGGATATTTATGATGCGCTGACACCGGAGCAGCAGGCTGTTGTTGACGAGTGTGGTCAGAAAGCTGTTGAGTATGAGCGTTACATCAACCGTTCCAGTGATGATGAGATCAAAGCACGCTGGGCAGACAAAAACGGTGTGACCTTCACAGAGAAAAAGGACATGGATATCGATTCCTTTAAGAAAGCAGTAGACGGTGTAGATGACTGGTTTGTTCAGGAACTGAAAAAACAGGGCTATAATGATGGTCAGGATCTGGTAGATCTGTTTACAAAGTAATCTTCATATATGTTTATAAAAAGATAAAATAGCCGGAAAGAGGCAGTTCTGAGAGGATTTTTCAGGACCGCCTCTTTTCTTTGCGGAAAAAAGATTATATACTGATAGCAGTCCGACATTTGTCGGGCAGGAGATTATTGAAATATGACCGGAACATAAGTAAAGCATATATTCGCATTTATTTTACTGTATGCTCCGGAGAGTTGATAAGGTAAAGGAAGAAATATGATAAAGATCGATCTGATAACTGGATTTCTCGGATCCGGAAAGACAACATTTATAAAAAAATATGCCTCCTATCTTCTGAAAAAAGGCATGAACATCGGGATCCTGGAAAATGATTTCGGGGCAGTGAATGTGGATATGATGCTGCTTCAGGATCTAATGGGAGACAATTGTGAGCTGGAGATGGTTTCCGGGGGCTGTGATGCGGACTGTCACAGACGGCGATTTAAGACAAAGCTGATCGCCATGGGAATGTGCGGTTACGACCGTGTCATCGTAGAACCATCCGGAATCTTTGATGTGGATGAGTTCTTTGACGCCCTCCATGAGGAACCGTTGGATAAATGGTATGAGATCGGAAATGTGATCGCCATTGTGGATGCGAAGCTGGCAGAGGATCTTTCTGCGGAAGCGGATTATCTGCTGGCTTCCGAGGTGGCAGATGCAGGCTATGTATTACTGAGCAGGAGCCAGGAAGCCACGGTGGAAGAGATCAGCAGCACAAAAGAGCATCTCAACCGTGCACTTGGCCAGATTCAGTGCAGGCGCCGTCTGGACAGTGAGATTCTCACCGGAAACTGGGATGATCTCACAGACACAGACCTGGAAAAGATCCTGGATTGCGGGTATGTGGCAGAGAATTACGTGAAGGAATCCTATGCGGAAGGCGGCGGATTTGATTCTCTGTTTTTTATGAACGTTCATAAAAGCGAGGAGGAACTTCATGAAACTGCAGAAAGGATCCTGAATGATCCATCTTGCGGAGATGTTTTTCGCGTAAAAGGTTTTCTCAGAAAAGAAGATGGACAATGGCTGGAGCTGAATGCTACCCGCCATGAGATCTGCATCCGGCCGGCAAAGCTGGGACAGGAGATCATGATCGTTATTGGGGAGAAACTGAATAAAGAGGTAATTGATGGATACTGGAAATAATACTGCAGGAAAAACAGCACCGGAGAGATATGTCTCAGAGAAGGCCTTTGAAGAGCTGCCAGATACCTTTCAGAAGCTAGCAGAGCTGCTTGGAGAAGATCAGTTTGAACTGGTGGCAGTGAATGATGAGAAAGATCCGCAGGATCAGAAAGCAGCTTCAGAAAGTGCTTTTTCGGAAGCAATTGCGGAAAAGTCCGATGACAATATGTACAGAGTGGATTCTTATGTAAAAAACGGCGAAATCCGTCTTGTGTATCTTATGAATGATGCGGTAGAAAGCTTTCTTGTTTTTGGAAATGCCCGTATGACAGGTGTATACAAACCGGATTACGAGGGCGAGATCCTGGCAGATTTAAGCCGGCAGGGCAGAGAATACATCCTTGTGGTTCACCAGGATGATTCGGTGGTGACTTTGTTTTTTGAAACCCTGTCTCTGGAAAAACATCTCTACGATTACAGCCGGATCGGTCATTTCTGGGTAGAAGGGTATGAATACTTACGGCAGCTGGAATATCGGCTGGCGATCCTCCGCGACAAATATGATTATATAGGCGGGGACAGCTGCAACGCTCTGGAGGAGAAGCTTTCTGCACTGGTGGAATTTCCGCCATTGAATTACTGCTGTTATCCGGCTGTTCCGGAAAAGTATATTGTTCCCAGGGAAAATCCGTGGATTCCCTCGGAAAAGGCATTTGAGGTAATGGGAGAGATCGCAAGGCAGGCAGGAGACCGTACCTTTGTCAGGTGGCTTGAAATTTACCGGAAACTTCGGTTTAAATGGGTAGCACGGAAACTGGCAGGAATGCTTCACCGTACAAAACACATCCAGGTAACGATGTGCCTTTCTGAAAAGCTGCGGGAAGCTTCATCCGGATATGGGAATCGTTCTTTTGGAAAAGAAGCCGATGAAGAACTTAGAGTTCTTACAGAAAAAGCCAGGACAAAGCAGGCAGAGCTGAACGAGCAGGGTATGGGATCCGAAGTACTCAGGGAAGAACCGTTTACCATTGCCAGAGATTCTCTGGGATTTAAGGTTTATCTCATGAAATGGAACAAAGGAAGAAAAGACTGTACCGTTGAAATTGAAGAAATATGACGAAATATATATAGATCCGTAGAGAATATCTGTGAAGTGTTTTTGCCCGGCAGGGATTGCTTTTTTAAAAACACTGGGGTATAATCTAACGGAAAGAGTTAAGAACAGCCCTTTAATAAGAAAGGAGATTTTTAAAATGAAAGTAACACATATTACAGATATTGATAAATTTTTTGAGGTAATTGACAGCTGCAAGGGTAGAGTAGAGCTTGTAACAGGAGAGGGAGACAGATTGAACCTGAAATCCAAACTTTCCCAGTATGTATCTCTTGCAAACATCTTTTCCGCTGGTGAGATCCCGGAGCTTGAGATCGTTGCAGCAGAGAAAGAGGATATCGACAAGCTTATGAACTTTATGATCAACGGCTGATAGGAAGAACGATTTTCAGGGATGTGAGCTTTTCACATCCCTCTATTAATCTGAATATAAAGCAGAATAGGAATGTCTGTTTTGTAAAATGGATATAATGACAGCAGATACAGAAACAGGTATTTTTTTCTCTGTCATCATGAGCATAACAGGATACAACCAGGGGGTATAATACTTCCTGGTCAAACTACGTTAAAAGGAGTGTATACAAAATGGTTAAAATTGATATTATCTCCGGTTTCCTTGGCGCCGGAAAAACAACTCTGATCAAAAAGCTTCTGAAGGATGGATTTCAGGGTGAGCAGGTAGTGCTGATCGAGAACGAGTTCGGTGAGATCGGTATTGACGGCGGCTTCCTGAAAGAGGCAGGGATCCAGATCCGTGAGATGAACTCCGGATGTATCTGCTGCTCTCTGGTAGGAGATTTCGGAACCTCTCTGAAAGAGGTTGTTACCAAATATGATCCGGACAGGATCCTGATCGAGCCATCAGGAGTTGGTAAGCTTTCTGACGTTATCAAGGCTGTACAGGGTGTTCAGGACGAGGTTGACATTAAACTGAACAGCTATACAACTGTTGTTGATGCAAAAAAATGCAAAATGTATATGAAGAACTTCGGTGAGTTCTTTGATAATCAGATCCAGTATGCAGGTGCTATCATCATGAGCCGTACTGATATTGCAAGTGAGAAAAAGGTTCAGGAGTCCCTGGAGCTTCTCCGCAGCCTGAATAAGGATGCTGCTATCATTACAACTCCGATCGAGAATCTTGACGGTAAGAAGCTGGTAGAGGTTATGGAGCATCCGGTATCCCTGGAGCAGGAGATGCTTGAGGAGGAGCATGAGCATCATCATCACCACGACGGAGAGTGTGGCTGCGGCCATGATCATGAAGAGCATGAGCATCACCATCACCACGACGGAGAGTGCGGCTGTGGCCATGATCATGAAGAGCATGAGCATCACCATCACCATGACGGAGAGTGCGGCTGCGGCCATGATCATGAAGAGCATGAGCATCACCATCACCACGACGGAGAGTGTGGCTGTGGACATGACCACCACCATCATCATGCAGATGAGGTCTTCACAAGCTGGGGCCGTGAGACTATTAAAAAATATACACGTGAGGGACTTGAGAAGATCCTTGAGGCACTTTCCGAGTCTGATAAATACGGTATCATCCTCCGTGCAAAGGGAATGCTTCCAGCAGAAGACGGAACATGGATCTATTTTGATATGGTTCCGGAAGAAACTGAGATCCGTGAGGGTGCACCGGAATATACAGGCCGTCTGTGCGTGATCGGTTCTAAGCTTGACGAGCATGCACTGGAGGATCTTTTCGGGATCGCATAAAGCATATGATAAAATAAATGTTCGTTTTGACGCAAAGCCAAAGCGGAATACAGATATAGATTGTTACAGAAAGGAAACAGATACTGTACATTAAATTGTACAGTATCTGATAGGATGGATTTATGGAAGAGACCAGAGTACCCGTTTATCTGATCACAGGTTTTCTGGAAAGCGGCAAGACCTCTTTCCTGAGCTTTACCCTGCAGCAGGATTACTTTCAGATCGATGGAAAAACACTGCTGATCCTTTGCGAAGAGGGTGAGGAAGAATATGATGAGGAAGCACTGAAACAGTGCAATACCGTTGTGGAGAGCATTGACAGCGAGGAAGAGCTTACACCGGAACGACTTGCGGCAATGGAGATCTTGCATCAGCCGGAGCGGGTGATCATTGAGTATAATGGCATGTGGCTGGTAAGTAAATTCGAAGAAATGGAAAAACCGGAAGGCTGGGGCGTGGAGCAACATATCACCTGTGTGGATGCAAGCACATTCCAAGTCTATATGGCGAATATGAAGTCCCTTTTTATGGACATGGTCCGCAATGCGGATATGGTTATCTTTAACCGCTGCCAGGAGAACGACCCGCTTCCTTCTTACAGAAGAAGCATCAAGGTGGTGAACCAGCGTGCGGAGATTATCTTTGAGGATGAAGAGGGCGAGCTTGGTGATCTTTTTGAGGATGAGATGCCATTTGATATTGATGCGCCGGTGATCGATATCCTTCCGGAGGATTATGGTATCTGGTTTGTGGATTCCATGGATCATCCGGACCGTTATGTCGGAAAAACCGTTCACTTTAAAGCACGTGCCCTGAAGCCGCGTGGAATGGGAAGCAAATTCTTTGTTCCCGGAAGAACAGCCATGACATGCTGTGCAGATGATACCACATTCCTTGGTTACATCTGCAAGAGCGCTTTTGCTCCGAAGATCGCAGAAGGCCAGTGGGTGGATGTTACTGCGAAGGTTGCGTTTGAGAAGAGAATGGAATATCAGGGAGAGGGAATCGTACTTTACGCAGAGCATGTAGAAGTTTGTGAGCCACTTGCTGATGAGATGGTATATTTCAACTGATACGATCAGAGCATTTGTATGCCTTAAGGCATAAGAAGGCTGACATTGAAACAGGTGAATTACAGCTGAGGAGTTTTTATGTATTTAATTGCAGGTTTGGGAAATCCGGGAAAGCAGTATGAGGCTACACGCCACAATATGGGCTTTGACACCGTTGACTGTCTTGTGGAGAAGCATAATATCCCGCAGGGCGGCGTAAAATTTAATGCCATGTATGGAAAAGGTATCATCGGCGGTGAAAAAGCTATTCTGATGAAACCGCTTTCCTATATGAATTTAAGCGGCGGTCCGATCCAGGAGATGTCCGGCTATTTCAAGATCGATCCGGAGACAGAGCTGATCGTGATCTACGATGATATCGATCTGGAGCCTGGGCAGCTTCGTATCCGCAAAAAGGGCAGTGCGGGCGGACATAACGGGATCAAGGATATCATCCGCCGCCTTGGAACTGAAAAATTTATCCGTATCCGTGTTGGTGTCGGTGCGAAACCGAAAGACTGGGATCTGGCAGATTTTGTGCTGGGTCATTTTTCGGACAGTGACCGCGAGCTTGTGGATGAAGGGATCAATGATGCGGCAGAGGCTGTGGAGATGATCCTGTCCGAGGGCGTAGATGCGGCGATGAATAAATATAACAGGAAAAAGCCTAAGAATTGAGGTTTGTATGGAAGCATTTTTGCATCCTCTGCAGGGTCTTGCAGAGTTTGAGGAAATAAAAAAGCGCTGTGGCGCAAACTGCGGAATTCTTAATGTTTCCGGATGCATGGAGTCCCAGAAGGTCCATCTGATGTATGGACTTTCCGGGCTTTTTCCATATCATCTGATCCTTGCGGATGATGAGCGCAACGCAAAGGAAATCTATGAGGATTACCGATTCTATGACAAAAATGTATATTTTTATCCGGCAAAGGATCTTCTGTTTTTTCAGGCAGATATTCACGGAAATCTTCTGATCCGGCAGCGGATGCGTGTGATCCGGGCACTTCTGGAACAGGAAGAAGTGACCGTTGTTACCAGCATTGACGGATGTATGGATTTCCTGATGCCGCTGGAAAAGATCAGAAGCAGACTTCTTCATTTTAAAAGTGACAGTGTGATCGATCTGGATCAGCTGAAGGAAGAGCTGGTAGAGCTGGGGTATGAACGCACTGGTCAGGTAGAGCTTCCGGGGCAGTTTTCTGTGCGTGGAGGAATCATTGATATCTATCCGCTGACAGAGGATAATCCCTGGCGTATCGAACTGTGGGATGATGAGGTAGATTCTATCCGGAGCTTTGATGCGGAAAGTCAGAGATCTCTGGAAAATGTAGATGAAATTACGATTTATCCGGCTGCAGAAAAGATGGACGGAGAAGATATGGTATCCTTTCTGGATTATTTTCCGGAAGAAAAAACACTGGTGTTTCTGGATGAACTGAACCACCTGGCAGAAAACGGCGAGGGTGTGGAGGAAGAGTACCGTCAGAGTCGTATGCACAGAGAGGAAAAAGGCGAGGCAAATCTTCCGGAGCAGTGGCTATGTGGCTTTCAGGAACTGCAGAAGAAGCTAAACAGACGGAATTGTGTGGCTGTATCCGCACTTTCTCCCAGACGTTCCGGATGGAAGATCAATGAGGAATTTGATCTTACGGTGAAGTCTGTAGATTCTTATAACAGCAGCTTTGAACTTCTGGTAAAGGATCTCCTTCAGTATAAGAGTCAGGGATACCGGATCGCATTGCTCTCCGGTTCCAGGACCAGGGCGGAGCGTCTGGCAAAGGATCTTTCAGAGGAAGGACTGAATGCTTTTTACAGCCAGGACATGGATCGTATCATTAGCCCCGGGGAGATCATGGTGGTCTATGGTCACGCAAGACGTGGCTTCCAGTATCCGCTGATCAAATTTGCAGTGATGACGGAAACCGATATTTTCGGCAAAGAGCAGAAAAAGCGCAAAAAAAAGAAAAAGTACAGCGGAAACAGGATCCAGGATTTTGCAGAGCTTTCCATTGGTGATCTTGTTGTTCATGAAAAGCACGGACTGGGTATTTACCGTGGAATCGAAAAGGTAGAGGTTGACCGTGTTGTGAAGGATTACATCAAGATCGAATACCGGGGCGGCAGTAATCTCTATATCCTGGCAACCCAGCTGGATGCTTTGCAGAAATATTCAGGATCCTCCGAAAACGCAAAAACGCCCAAGCTGAATAAGCTTGGCGGTCAGGAGTGGAATAAGACCAAGAGCCGTGTTAAGGGTGCGGTAAAAAATATCGCAAAAGAGCTGGTAGAGCTTTATGCAGTCCGCCAGGAGAAAGAGGGGTATGTCTGCGGACCGGATACCGTATGGCAAAAGGAATTTGAGGAGATGTTTCCTTATGAGGAGACAGAGGATCAGCTGGCAGCCATTGAAGATACCAAGAGAGACATGGAAAGCACCAGGATCATGGACCGTCTTGTGTGTGGTGACGTTGGTTACGGAAAGACGGAGGTGGCATTAAGAGCTGCGTTTAAGGCAGTACAGGAAAGCCGGCAGGTGGTTTATCTGGTCCCTACTACCATTCTTGCCCAGCAGCATTATAATACCTTTGTACAGCGTATGAAAGAATTTCCGGTGAAGGTGGAGCTTCTCTGCCGTTTCCGGACATCTGCTCAGCAGAAAAAGACCATCGAAGGGATCAAAAAGGGGCAGGTAGATATTGTGATCGGCACCCACAGAGTTCTTTCAAAAGATGTGGAATTTAAAAATCTTGGACTTCTGATCATTGATGAGGAGCAGCGCTTCGGTGTTACTCACAAGGAGAAGATCAAGCAGATGAAAAAAGATGTGGATGTACTGACGCTGACGGCAACGCCGATTCCGAGAACTCTTCATATGAGTCTCATCGGTATCCGTGATATGAGCGTTCTGGAAGAGCCGCCGATGGATCGTGTGCCGATCCAGACATACGTTATGGAGTACGATGAGGAGACTGTTCGGGAAGCCATCCGCAGGGAGCTTCGCCGGGGTGGACAGGTGTATTACGTATATAATCGAGTCAATGACATTGCCGAAGTAGCCCTTCGGATATCCAGACTTGTGCCGGAGGCCAGAGTGGATTTTGCACATGGACAGATGAGTCAGAGGGAACTGGAGCAGGTAATGTATGATTTTATCAACGGAGATGTGGATGTACTGGTTTCCACCACTATTATTGAGACAGGACTGGATATTTCCAACGTAAACACTATGATCATCCATGATTCGGACAGATATGGCCTTTCCCAGCTTTATCAGCTCCGTGGGCGTGTAGGACGTTCCAACAGGACTGCTTATGCATTCCTGATGTATACCAAAAACAAGATGCTCCAGGAGACCGCGGAGAAACGGCTCAGCGCCATGCGGGAGTATTCAGACCTTGGAAGCGGTTTTAAGATAGCTATGAAGGATCTGGAGCTTCGTGGAGCAGGAAATCTTCTCGGTGCTCAGCAGCACGGGCATATGAACGCAGTTGGTTATGACCTTTACTGCAAGATGCTCAGTGAGGCTGTCAAGGAGGCAAAGGGAATCCGTACTATGGATGATTTTGAGACGACCATTGATCTCAACATCGATGCGTTTATCCCGGATTCCTATATCAGCAACGAGTTCCAGAAGCTGGATATTTATAAGCGTATTGCCAGTATTGAAAGCCAGCAGGAATATGACGATATGTTGGAGGAGCTGATCGACCGTTTTGGTGAGCCGACAAAAGCTGTGTTGAACCTTCTTGCCATTGCAAGGCTGAAGGCTCTTGCCCATCAGGGATATGTGACGGAGATCAAGCAGCTTGGAAAAGATGTCCGGATCACGCTCTATGAAAAGGCCAAGCTGGATCCCGCAGGTATCCCGGCTATTATGGCGCAGTACCGGAGAGGTTTGCAGTTTAAGGCTGATCATGAGCCGAAATTTATCCTGACACCACAGGGAAGGCTGATCGAAGAGCTGATGAAGTTTGCGGGGGAGCTGGCAAAACTGGCAGAGCCACTGGAGTAAAGGGAGGAATCAGCTAAGCTTAGGGTTATCCACGGGAAAAAACATCCGGTTTGTGGATACCGGATATTTTCCCGGAAAGACTTGTGGATAATTTGTGAAATGTCGTGTAAGTTCGTGAAATTCCTTGCTCTTAAAGGTGAAAACGTTTATAATCAAGTATTATGGAATAAGAGCCGGACCGTGATTCTTATGGACGGATAGATGGAGGATGAAATGAGAAATTCAGTAAAGAAAGCGGCAGTTACTGCTCTTGTCTGCGTTACAGCGGCAGGAATGATGGCAGGCTGCGGAAATAAAAAACTCGATGGTACAAAGATCGCAGTGACAGTCAATAAGCAGGAAATCCCGTTTGGCGTTGTAAGTCTGGCAGCACGTATGCAGCAGGCACAGGCTGAGGCAATGTACAAGATGTATCTTGGCGGCGGAAGCGATATGTCTATCTGGAGTACCAAAATGGATGATGATTCCGATGAGACTTACGGTGAAAATGCGGTAACAACTTCTGTTGAAACTGTTGAAAAGATGTGTCTGGAGAAAGAACACGCTTCCGAGTATGATGTTGAAATCACAGATGATGAGCAGAAGGCTCTTGAGGAAGCTGCCAAGAACTTCATGGCTGCCAATTCCGATGAGACAATTGCAGAGCTTGCGGTTGATGAAGATATGGTGAAGACTTTCCTCGAGCTTGAAACATACGATGTGAAGATGAAGGATGCCATTGAAGCTAAAGCGGACGTGAAGCTGGATGAGAAAGAATATCAGCAGATGTCCTTCAGCTATGCAAGTGCAAAGGTCAGCGGAGATGATCTTTCCGATGATGATATCAAGAAGAATAAAGAGAATCTTCAGAAGTTTTATGACAAGGTTAAAGAGGATCCGGCTGCAGATTTCAATACTCTTGGAGATGAGATCTCCGAGGATATGACCGCAACAACCGGAACATGCCCTACCTATGAGGAAGGTGATGACAGTGCTGCCAACGGAACTACTTATCCGGATGAGGTTCGTACCGCTTTAAGAAAGCTGGACGAGGGTGCACTGAACGAGGAGATCATAAAGACAGATTCCGTATGGTATGTTGTGAGACTGGATTCCAAGAATGATAAAACTGCAACGGAGAGTAAGAAAGAGTCTCTGACAAACACCAAGAAGGATGATTTCTATAATGATACAACAGATGGCTGGAAGAAGAAAGCTGATATCAAAGAAGAGAAAAAATTGATTAAGAAGATCAAGATTACAGATAATCACAGCTTTACGATCCAGACTCCAACTCCGACACCGGACCCGGATGTAACTGAGACACCGACAGCAGATTCTGCAGAGGCTGAGGCAACCGAGACACCGGCAGCTGAGGAGCAGACCGATGTGACTGAGACACCGGAGACAGAGGGAGATTCTGCAAAGGCTGATGAGGAGACTGCAGACAGTACAGAATCTGAGGCAGCTGCTACACCGGAAGCTGAGAAATAAGATACCATGTTTAAAATGGAATGATAAGAGAAAAGACAACGAGCCGTGTACGGGTTTATCGTACACGGCTCGTTTTTTGTAATGCTCATGCCTGCTTTACGGATCATCAGATCAGATCGAGATGCTCCAGTGCGTGAAGAATCCCGTCCCTGTCGACTGCACTTGTCTGGTATGTGCAGTGCTTTTCGATGCCTCCGTAAGCATTTCCCATAGCAACGCCGACTCCGGCAGCTTTCAGCATGGGAAGGTCGTTGGGACTGTCTCCGAATGCGTAGCAGTTTTCCCTGGGGATGGAAAGGCGGTCCAGGAGAAATTCCATGCCTGTGGCTTTGCTGGTACCCTTTTGTGTGACTTCCCAGATTCCGTCTCCGTGATCAAAATAGGTGTAATGATCATTACAGAAGCTGTGGAATTTTTCGACATCGGAATCCGGCAGCATATGTACCAGGAATTTGTCATAAGAGTAAGTGCAGGCATCCTCCCGATTGAATTTCGTGATGTCGACCATTGGAATTTCTTTTCGCATTTTGACTCCGAATTCGGACTGGGCCGGAGATGCGCCATCATACAGGATCTCAGTGTTGGATTCAAAAATTGCCTCGATCTTGCATTTGCGGAGAAGGTCTACGGTTTCCTTGCACAGAAGATTTGGGACTGTGCGGAAAAAAAGCAATTTGTTGTCCATGTAAATGTGGGTTCCACAGCCGTATATATAGCCATCGAAATGAAGCTCTGAGAGTGCAGAGGGCATCATTACTTTGGTGCGGCCGGTGTTGATGAAAAGAAGATGACCGTTTTCATGGGCTTTTGTGAGGGCGCTGCTGGTGCTCTCCGGAACCTTGAAGGGGTGAGGCGTAAGCAGTGTGCCGTCTATGTCGAAGAACAGGATTTTTTTATCGTTCATAAGGTCTCCTTTAAAATGGGATTTCTTCTTCGGTGTTACTGTCATCAATGTCAGTAATATCATTAACAGGAAGCGGTTCTGCGGATGTATCTTCAACAGAGTTCAGTGTGCTGACACGGATGCCGTTGAGTTCTATTTCACTTTCCATGGGGATCACAAGGCATTTTCGACCATCGATGATGCGGGTTTCTACCAGTTCTGCCCGGTCCGGTGCTACGTGGATCACCACGTCAGGGGTTTTGATCTCGAATTTCCGGGTGTTGGTGATGTTGGATGCTACCAGAGCTGATTTTTCTCCTGCGGCAAGCTCATACTGTTCATCGAAGTTCTGGAGCTTTTCGTCTTCTACGCCGCATTCTTCGAAGAGACGTTTGACTTCGGATTTGGTGAGGACAACAGGTTCCGGTTCGTCCTTCTGGGATTCGATGAGATCGTTGAGCTTTTCATGGATCTCAAGGACTGTGTCGTAGGCACAGTCATCACCAAGGGTTTCTTCCACCAGAGCATTGAAGGAGTCACGCTGGGTTCCGGCAGATAGTGGTGTGGTGCAGCCGAAGACTTCTTCCATCATGGTGGAGCGGAGATTTTCGGCGTTTTTGGTGTAGTAGAGAAGTCCGTGGATATCGGTACTGCGGTCGTTGAACTGTGGGAAAAGGAAGCCCCAGTCAGGCATTTCTACCAGCCAGTCCCGGATACGGTCTTCAATATTGTTTGTCTCTGCATTGTAATGCAGGCCTGCTTTGGAGAGCTTGACCGGGCAGATACTGCAGAGGATGTGATCGTAGATCTCATCGGAAGCGTCGAACATTTCGGCACCGTCGGAGGATTTGCCGGGGATGTCGTAGACTGCGTGGATGAGGATGATGTAGTAGTTTTCACCGTAGTCGTAGTTTTCTATGATTCTGTCGTAGAAGGCTTCGGTGAGGGTGTCGTCGGTGAGTTTGCTTTTGCGGAGTTTCATGAGGAAGTTTTGGGTTCCGCCTTCGGTTTCCTGATCCAGAGGAAATTCCATGTTGATGAGGTTTTTTCCGATGGTGCCGGTGAGGGTTTTTCGGAAGATGTCGAAGTATTTGAAGGTTTCTTCCTCTGATAAGGATAAGAAGGCTTCTTTGAGTTCGGTTTTTTTGTTTTTTTCACCGTCTACGTAGCAGCCGCAGATGCGGGTGATGGAGCAGCGGTCAGGGGTGAATTGTTTTTTTATTTCTGCGATTTCTTTTTTGTTCATGTGTGGTTTACCTCGGTTTTTTAATTAGTTTGATTATAGCACAGGTGTTTGGTGGGGGCAAGATGACGCGGACGGACGTGTGAGATTTGCAGCAGAAGTCCGGGTGCCGTCGTTTCGCCTGGTCATACTAAGCGTCTGAGGTGTCTCACGGAGCGGCCGGCCCATAACTCGCCATGTACGCTGATGCGTACCTGGCTCAGACAGATGGGCCTTACCCTGCGGCTTGTGGCCGCCGGGTACCTCTCCGTGAACCACCTCAGACGCTAAGTATGGACCAAGGCTCACTCCAAAGCACCCGGACTTCTGCTGCAAACCTCACACTGTGCGGTCATGGTGGGAGGGATAGAGTGGTCTGACGGGAGTTGGATGAGCCATCAGCGCTGCGCTGGATGGCTGGGAGGAAAGGCTGAGTTTCCTTGTGGTTTGCCGGGGAGGTTGTGAGCGTCGGCGCGTTGCTGGACGCCTGTAGTTTGGAAGCCTGAGATTCTATGTGTTTGTCAGGGAGGTTGTGAGCGTCGGCGCGTTGCTGGACGCCTGTAGTTTGGAAGGTTGAGATTCCATGTGGTTTGGAGGGAGGTTGTGAATGTCGGTGCGTTGCTGGACGCTGGAAGGTGGTGTCGAAATTTGGAGATGGTTTTTTGTGGTGTTGTGGTGGGATGTGTGGTATGATTTGTATATCTTATAAGATCTATCCATTTATTTGGTTTCTTTTTGCTTCAATGTCTGAAGCGTTTTTTCAAAAAATATTTATAAAAACTGTATACAGGGTTTCTGAAGTGTTTGGTTGATGGTATAATTGTATATACCAGAAGGAGTATTGTTTGAGAGATAATACGATTTTTGATGATGTTTTTCGTACTATGATGGAGAAAATGACGTTTCTGGTCGTGCCTTTGATCAATGATGTTTTTCATACATCATACCCGGCTGATGTGGAGATTGTGCAGCTGCGTAATGAGTATCAGCGGGTGGATGGTGAGATTATTACGGATTCGCGGTTGTTGATCGGAAACAGGATTTATCATATAGAATGTCAGAGTACGGATGACACGACAATGGCTGTACGGATGATAGAGTATGATTTTGCAACTGCTGTTGAGTTTGCCAGAAAGCAGGGACGGAGGTATCGGATGGAGTTTCCACGTTCTTGTGTGTTGTATCTGAGAAATAGTAGGAATACGCCGGATTTTCTGGAAGTGGATGTGGTTTTTCCGGATGGGGGATGTCATTTGTACAGAGTGCCTGCCATTAAAGTAGAGAATTATACAAAAGATAAGATATTTGAAAAGAGTCTTCTTATGCTGCTTCCTTTTTATATCATGCGATATGAAAAAAGAGGGCATGAGATGAGTGAGAATCCACAACTTTTTCAGGAATTACTGAATGAATATGAAGTGATCCGGAGTAAACTGGAGGTAGAGATCACTGAATCTGGAAGGTCTGAACTGTTCAGTGATCTGATTGGACTGATAACTCGGATATCTGATCATATTTTCAGAAATGAGGAGAAAGTCCGGAAAGGAATAGGTGAGATTATGGGTGGACATGTTCTGGAACTGGAATCTGAGAAAAGGGCAAGACTGATGGCGGAAGCTAAAGAACAGGCTGAAGCACTGGGGCGAGAACAGGGAATGGCTCAGGGAATGGCTCAGGGAATGGCCCAGGGGGAAGAACGACTTAGTGTTCTGATCAACAGGCTTATACTTGATGATCGTGGTAATGAGATCCAGAAGGTTGTTACAGATAAAGAAATGCGTGAAGCCATGTACAGAGAATATCAATTATAATAAGAAAAGATAAAGAGAATCCCCCACTGGTTTTGCTATCCATGGGGGATTCGTTGATTGATCTGAATCTTATAATACAGAATATCCGTAACTGCTGACAATAGCATCGATCTTCTGGCGGTTTTTGCACAGTGGGCAGTTGTCAGAGCGGTAGGAGTGATAGTCCGGGATGTCTCTGGCCTGAAAGATAGAGTGGACAGGGAGTGTGGCTACACTGTCTACACTGCTGTAGATGGCTGCCACGCCGCGGATCTTACCGCCATAGTACAGAACGCTTTCGATAGCTCGGTTCAATGTGGATCCGGTGGTGATGGAACCATTTAGGATGAGGATGTTTTTTCCATTGATCATTGGTTCATAGTTGTCGCGGAAGATCATCTGCCCGGTGCTGTTGAACTCAGGGGTGATGACGTAGATGGTCTGGTGTGCGTTCATGGAAAGGACGCCGGCTTTGGTCAGTTCTTCGGCGAGATAAGCACCGATCACTTCAAGTCCGTCCATGCAGACGATGGTGTCTACCGGAATGGATGCTTCGTAATTTGCTGCGAGAGCGGATGCAATACGCTGTGCTTCAGCGCATCTGGATTTCATAGTAGTGAGATCCAGGTAGTGTGTGATATGGGATTGGGATGTTACGAAGTGTCCCGGAATCATTTTAAGCTGTATGCGGTTGTCAGTGCGTGCATAAATTTTTATGATGTTGTCCTGATCCATAATAAAAACCTCCTGTCGTGATCGTGTTTTACGTGGTTGTTCAGGAGAATTATCCTGAAGGATTACGAAACAGATTTATTTAACCGAATGCGGATTGCAAATATCCGATTAGCTGTGCATATTATACCATTAATTTCAAAAAAATGAAATAATATAATGCAAAATATATAAAAAATATTCAAAAAATCAAGCGTATTTGTTAAAAAATATCCAATATCATGAAAACTTTGACAATAGGATCATTACTATAGAGTGAAAGTACTTGTGAGTACGTAGTAAATTGGAAAGAGAGTGTCATATGTATTATTGCGTATAAAAAAGAGGAGGAGAATCCTTATGGATTCTCCCCCTGTGAGAGTGAGTCGATGTCAGCCTTCAATAGATACATATTTATCAGCTTCAATCTCTTCAGCTGCTTTTTTCGGAATAGAAAGTCTCAGAACACCGTTCTCAAATTTTGCATGGACATCTTCGTTTTTTACACCATTACCAACATAGAAGCTTCTGCTTGTGCTGCCGGCATAACGTTCACGGCGGATATAATTGCCTTTCTTGTCTTCCTCGTCTTTGTCAAGACCCTTGGCAGCAGAGATGGTAAGATAACCATCCTTCAGCTGTACCTGTACTTCATCTTTCTTAAATCCTGGAAGATCTACATCCAGCTCATAGCCTTTATCTGTTTCACGTACATCAGTTTTCATGATATTTTTTGCAT
The DNA here is from genome assembly GCF_040910705.1 of Blautia sp. RTP21359st1_E11_RTP21359_211015. Classification (NCBI taxonomy): domain Bacteria; kingdom Bacillati; phylum Bacillota; class Clostridia; order Lachnospirales; family Lachnospiraceae; genus Blautia; species Blautia sp. RTP21359st1_E11_RTP21359_211015. The sequence goes on along the minus strand of NZ_JBDGAB010000010.1, from coordinate 42,708 downwards.
GTTTGCCATAAAGAGGGTTCTTTCCGCTAAAGAAATTATCTCTGAATCCAAAATCATCCATCCAGTCATCAAATAAGTTTTCTCCAAATACACTCGGGAACATCATAAGTCATTTCTCCTTTCAAATTGAAAAGCCGTTCCGGTGGATCAAGAAATCCAACTGTTGCCGGTATATAGTTACCACTTCGGGTTATTCCGCAGTGGTGATCGTTTGGTTTTATTCTGAACATCTGGAAGTTCTTTTTTATCTTCTCCTTTGTTCTATATGTAATATAACACCTGTTGTTAGCAAAGTCAATAGGTGAGTGCTAAAAAATTGTGAAGAATTTGTGTTCCGTAAAATGAAAAACTAATTTCCAGTTTTAGCCCTTTATGTTCTTATATTAAAAAGCGAATCGGACAAGGACTGAAAAGCTTATGCAGATTGAACATTCTGCAATGTTATAATAACTTTAAAGCATAGAAAAAACCAAAAAAATCAATATAATAAGGCATATAGACAAAATGTATTAAAAAAATTTTTCGTACATTCTTCTGAGTTGAACAGACGATAGAAAGACAGTGTTCATGAGTATGCAGGTAAAGCAAAATGTAAATGAAAAAGTACAGGAGGAGAGAATAATGCAGAAAAAATATGCAGATTTTAAGCTTGGGGTACCGGATTATGTAACAGTGGAAACAGAAGAGGAGAGACTTGTGTGCCAGGGAGGGCAGACGACAGTAGCTGCCGGTGCAACTACTGTGGAATTTCAGGACGCAGGTGAACATGAGGATATATTTGTCACATCCGAGGATGCAGTGAGATGTGTGAAGCTGAGATGGAACTATAAGATCCCGAAATCAGCCAGATTTCTGGGAGATGCCTGGGAACGTACCTATGGTGATGCGGAATGGCATGGAATGAGCGGAAACCGTTATCTGCCATGGTATTTTCTGGCGAAGCTTTCTGAGAAGGTTCTCTGCTTTGGCGTAAAGGTCCGTCCTTCTGCTATGTGCTGCTGGCAGGTGGATACCAAAGGAATTACTTTGTTTCTGGATGTTCGCTGCGGAAATACAGGAGTACAGCTGAAAGGAAGAAAGCTGTGTGCCGCACAGATCGTCTGCATGGAAGCAGAAGGAGCAGATACTTTTGAAACTGCACATAAATTCTGTGAAAAAATGTGTACAGATCCGATCTTCCCAGAGTTTCCGGTATATGGAAGCAATAACTGGTACTATGCTTACGGTGACAGCTCCGAAGAGGAGATCTTAAGTGATACCGATTATATCCTGAAACTGACCGAAGGTGTAAAAAATCCTCCGTTCATGGTCATTGATGATTGCTGGCAGGAGCATCACCGCCTGGATGAATACAACGGTGGACCCTGGACAAAAGGCAATGCCAGATTTCCGGATATGAAAGGTCTTGCAGACAAGCTGGAGAAAAAAGGTGTCCGCCCGGGTATCTGGGTCCGTCTGCTTCTTAATGAAGATGAGAATATCCCGAATGAGTGGAGGATTTCCTATAATGACTGTCTCGATCCGTCCCACCCGGATGCACTGGAATATATCCGTAAAGATATCGAGAGGATCTGTGATTGGGGATACACGCTGATCAAGCATGATTTTTCTACCTTTGATCTCTTTGGAAAATGGGGATTTGAGGCGAATTTAAGAGACAATTCCATGGAGAAATGGCATTTTTATGATCAGACCAAAACCAGCGCAGAAATCGTAAAAATGCTTTATCAGGAGATTTATGATGCTTCCCGGAGCAACAACGCAGTGATCATCGGCTGCAATACTATCGGACATCTCGGCGCAGGCCTGATGCATCTGAACCGGACCGGTGACGATACCAGCGGACGTATCTGGGAGCGTACCAGACGAATGGGCGTAAATAC
>NZ_JBDGAB010000010.1:12503-40673 GCF_040910705.1 Blautia sp. RTP21359st1_E11_RTP21359_211015 | reverse complement strand
CCGCAAAACCTGGAGTTTTGAATCCGGAGGAATTTGAGGAGCTGCATCAGATCATGCTGCGTGCATCAGAACAGGAAGAGCATTTTGTTCCGCTTGACTGGGAAGAAATCGACTGCCCGGAGGCATGGGGAGAAAACGGCGAAACTATCACTTATGACTGGTTTGACAACGAAGGTCCGACCATGGATGCTACGGTGGAGTACTATAATGCCAAGGTAGTTGTTCCGTAAATCAGGAAAAGTGGTTCAGCAATCCAGAAGATCCTCGGCATGATGATATTTTTCCCGGTATTCCCGTGGCGTCATGCCGGTTTCTTTTTTGAAGGCACGGGAAAAGGCAAATGGATTTTGATATCCGCAGGAGAACGCCACGCTGGAGACAGGGATATCCGTGATGGTCAGAAGCTCCCGGGCGTTGATGATCTTGGCTGAAGTCAGGAATGCTTGGGGTGTGGTTCCAAGATGTTTTTTAAAAAGTCCGTAAAGGTGGCTGCGGCTGATATGGAGATAGTCAGCAACATCTGTCACAGTGATATTCTGTAGCGGACTTTTTTTGATGTAATCAACAGCCTGTGTGATGTAAAAATTATCGTTGGATTCCATGGTGGTGTAGGAAGCATGAAATTCTTCCTCCAGCATGGCGATAATCCGGTAAAGACCACTCTGGATATAGGCTTCACTGGAGGGCGTCAGTTGCGGGTGAGTCATCATTTCAAGAATGGTTTCCTGATAGGGAAGAACCGAATTTAGCTGCTGGACCGGAGTTTCTTCAGTAAGATGACAGTGTTCACAAAGTATGGGAGCATTTTCTCCATTGAAACAGATCCAGATATAAGTCCAGGGATCAGAAGGCTCTGCTTTGTAGAGAGAGCTGGTCACAGGAGGAATGAAAAAGCACTGTCCGGCTTTCAAGGTATATTTCCGGTTGTTCATATAGAAATATCCCTGTCCGCTCAGCACAAAATGGATGGTGTAATATCGCCGGACACCAGGGCCGTAGGACTGTTCCGGTGTACATTTTTCCCAGCCGCAGGAAATAAGATGAAGTTCTTTTGATGAAGTCTGGCGGTTCATGACCTGCTTGTTTTTCATGAGAGTTTTCTGCCTTTCGATATATGGTTATTATAAGTAATATCAGTTTAAAATATTTGATCTGAGGTGTAAAGAACAAAGATGAACTGATAGGACAAAAGACAGTTGCCGTGCGATAAACGTGTGGCAGCTGTTTTTCTGTTTTCTGCAAAAATTCAGACGTAATGCAGGCATTGTCTTGACACTTGTAAAAGAAAAAGGTTTACCACCAGGAAAAATATCGTTATAATAGGAGAAACGCAGTTTTTCTGCGGCAAAAATATAACAGTCCGGGAGATATCTGTGTCAGAAATATTGCTTATCCGGTGATATATCAGATGATATGAGGAATTTTCCGGTATGTAATAAGAAGGGAGAAAGATATGGCATATTTAGGTGAAGAAATCAAAAAACTTGGTTTTGGCCTTATGAGACTTCCGCAGAAATCAGAAGGTGTGATCGATGTGGAGCAGACCAAGGTCATGGTGGACAAATTTATGGAAGCCGGATTTACATATTTTGATACAGCATGGGCTTATGCAGGAAGCGAAGATGCTATCCGCGAAGCGCTGGTAGAGCGTTATCCGAGAGAAAAATATCAGCTAGCCACCAAGATGGCAGCCTGGATCAACTGCAAGACAAGAGATGAAGCTCTTGCACAGTTTAAAACATCTCTGGAGAGAACAAAGGCAGGATATTTCGACTTTTATCTTCTCCACAATCTTGGAGAGCACAGAACAAAATATTTTGATGAGTATGGTTTATGGGATTGGATCCGTGAACAGAAGGAAGCCGGTCTGATCAGACATGCAGGATTTTCGTTCCACTCCACACCGGAGGAGCTGGATGCACTTCTCACTGCACATCCGGAAATGGAATTTGTACAGCTGCAGATCAATTACGCAGACTGGGAAAATCCGGTGATCCAGTCAAAAGCCTGCTACGAGGTAGCCAGAAAACATGGAAAACCGGTCATTATCATGGAACCTGTAAAAGGCGGCATGCTTGCAACTCCGCCGGAAGCAGTGGAAAAGCTTCTGAAGGAAGCAGAGCCGGAAGCATCCACAGCATCCTGGGCAATCCGTTTTGCGGCAAATCTGGAAGGCGTGATCACCGTACTTTCCGGAATGAGCAATGTTGCACAGATGGAGGATAACCTTTCCTTTATGAAGGATTTCAATGGCCTTACTGACAGTGAGAAGGAGACTCTTGATAAGGCAAGAGAGGCTATGAGCAAAATTCCTCTGATCCCATGTACAACCTGTAACTACTGTGCAAAGGTCTGTCCGATGGAAATCGGAATTTCCGGTTCTTTTACAGCAATGAATTATCTGACATTGTACGGAAATAAAGCCGCCGCAGCGCATCAGGAAGACTGGCTGGTAGTCAGTCATGGCAGAAAGCGTGCAGATGAATGTGTAAAATGCGGACAGTGCGAGGAAGTATGTCCGCAGCATATTTCCATCCGCGAGGAACTTGAGAAAGTAAGCGAGGCTTTTTGCAAATAAAGGAACTGATCCGGCAGGAAGCGGATCAGGGTAAGGAGAGAGTTTAAAAATGGAAAAATTCAAAGCATTTCTGAAACGAAAGGATATTGAGATCTCTCTGAAGAGATATGGTATCGATGCACTGGGAGCTATGGCACAGGGACTTTTCTGTTCCCTGCTGATCGGTACGATCATCAACACCATTGGCACACAGTTTCACATTCCGTTTCTGACTATGGCAGTTGCCACAGTCAATGATACCCAGTACACAGTAGGTTCTCTGGCATCTGCCATGAGCGGCCCTGCCATGGCAGTAGCTATCGGTTACGCCTTGCATTGCCCGCCGCTGGTATTGTTTTCGTTGATCACTGTTGGATTTGCCTCCAACGCACTTGGCGGAGCAGGCGGTCCTCTGGCTGTACTGTTTGTTGCCATTGTTGCAGCTGAGATCGGTAAGGCAGTTTCAAAGGAAACAAAGATCGATATCCTTGTAACGCCTCTTGTAACCATCGGTGTGGGCGTAGGTCTTTCCGCATGGTGGGCACCGGCCCTTGGAAAAGCTGCTATGAAGGTAGGAAGCGTGATCATGTGGGCAACAGATCTGCAGCCATTCTTTATGGGAATCCTGGTTTCTGTATTTGTTGGAATCGCACTGACGCTGCCGATCTCTTCTGCTGCGATCTGCGCGGCTCTGGGACTTACCGGACTGGCAGGCGGCGCTGCAGTAGCGGGCTGCTGTGCGCAGATGGTAGGTTTTGCGGTCATGTCCTTCAGGGAAAACAAATGGGGTGGTCTTGTCTCTCAGGGAATCGGAACTTCCATGCTCCAGATGGGAAATATCGTCAGAAATCCAAGAATCTGGATCGCTCCGATCGTAACATCTGCTATCACAGGACCTATTGCAACCTGCTTGTTCAGGCTTCAGATGAACGGAACTGCTGTATCCTCAGGAATGGGTACCTGCGGTTTTGTAGGTCAGATCGGTGTGTATACAGGATGGATGAATGATATTGCAGAAGGAACCAAGACAGCTGTTACAGCTATGGACTGGGCAGGACTTTTTCTGATCTCTTTTATTCTCCCGGCAGTTCTCTGCCCGTTGATCAATATGTTTGTACGTAAGCTCGGATGGGTGAAAGATGGAGATATGACGCTGTCATAAGCTATATCAGATCTTACTTTAAAATCAAAAAAGAGTATCACAGGAACTCATTGATAGTGATGAGCTTTGTGATACTCTTTTATTTTAACTTTTATGCTACATGTGATCCGGTGGCATTACTCCGTTCCAGTCCACAGGCCTTTGCATATTCATGGAGTTTCTCTTTTGCGGAATAATTCAGATCCTGAGGAACTTGGATCTGAATGGTTACATACTGATCACCGCGGACGGAAGGGTTCTTCATGGAAACAATGCCTTTTCCTCTCAGGCGGATCTTGGAACCGGACTGCATACCTTCCCTGATCTTACAGATAACATTTCCGTAAAGGGTGGGAACGGTGGCTTCACCGCCGAAAACAGCGGTTGTGTAAGGAATAGAAATGGTGGTATAAACATCCGATCCCTTTCGTTCATAGCCAGGACGTGTTCCTACGGTAACCTTCAGAAGAAGGTCACCAGGCTCACCGCCGCCGGTTCCGGGCATGCCTTTTCCTTTCAGACGGATACTCTTGCCGGTATCAATACCTGCCGGAATATGAATCTGAAGTGTCTGCGGTGCACCGGAGCTTCCGTCCGGACCGGACAGAGAGATCCTTTTATCTGCACCAAAAGCTGCCTCATCAAAGGTAACGTTGATGCTGGCCTTCACATCAGAGCCTTTTTGCGGAAAATCCTGTTGATGGAATCCGCCGAAGCCGTTGCCACTGTGAAAGCCACTTCCGCCAAATCCACTATGAAAGCCGCCACCGTTACCGGTGAAATGCTCATATGTGCCATTGCTACCGAAACCGTGGCTGCCGTGGAACATATTTCCGAAGATATCACCAAAAATATCGTCCATATTTTCACCGTTAAAATGAAATTCCTGATAGCTGCCATTGCCGCCACCCTGGAATCCGCCGAATCCACCGGCACCTGCGCCGGCTCCAGGATCAGCTCCTGCTTCAAATGCGGCATGACCAAACTGATCATACATTTTTTTCTTCTTTGGATCACTTAAGACATCGTAGGCTTCGTTTACTTCTTTAAATTTATCTGCGGCATCTGCATTACCGGCGTTTGTATCCGGATGATATTTTTTGGCCAGTTTACGATAGGCTTTTTTTATTGTTTTTTCATCTGCGTTCCGGTCAATGCCCAGAACATCGTAATAATCTCTTTTTACTGCCATGGTATTCACCTTCCCTTATATTATAGTCTGCAGCGTCCCGGATGATCGATCTGTCCTCTCAGAGGACAGATCTCCCGGACTGTCATATATTGAACGTATGCGTATAAAATTCCCCGGGAAAAATCCCGGGGGCATTACTTTTATCTTGTTCTACATGTAATATAACACTGCTAATTAAAAGTGTCAATACCTGCATTGTGAAAAAGAACATTTTGGACTGAAATAAGAGATATGATTCTTACAGCTATCAGCTAAAAATATGATATAATACTACCATAAATTCCGGTGCGGTCTGCTCAGTAAATAAAAAACAGAGAGAGCAGCAGATCAGAGAAAGATCCAAAAAAGAAAAGGAGGCGTATAATATGAGAAAAAGAACTCTTCTGTCCCATATAAAGGCAGTAAAAAGGCTGGTACTTCTGACACTTATACTGGCAGCAGCTTTTCCGGCGACGATCCGGGAGACAAAGGCAGCAGCAGGAACCACTTTTAAAGTCAAAGTCACAGATGGATACCTGGCTCTTCGGAGTGAGAAGGCTTTTGACAAAGGCAATGAGATCGGACAGCTGAATACAGGAGATCTTGTGGAAGTTACAAATCGGAAGGACGCTACTTACTGGTATGCATACGTGCCAAGACTGGATAAATCCGGCTATCTGGACAAAAACTATATCCAGATAGCAGAGAACGCCACAGCTTCCAACGATTCCTGGACAGTAAAGGTAAAAAAAGGCTATCTGGCTCTTCGAAGTACCGCAGCTTACAATGACAGTAACGAGATCGGACGTCTGAATACCGGAGATGTCGTTCTTGTAAAGGACAGCAGTGATTCTACTTACTGGTACGTATATGCTCCGGGGCTTGATAAATCCGGATATGTGGATAACCGGTATATTTACAACAGTGGTCTGTGGACAGTTAAAGTAGAAACTGGTTATCTTGCCCTTCGCAACAAGGCAGCCTATAATGAAAGCAATGAGATCGGACAGCTGAATACCGGTGACACGGTTCAGGTGAAGGACACCAGCAACGATCAGTACTGGTATGTATATGTTCCGCAGCTGGATAAGACCGGTTATGTTGATAGGAACTATCTTACCGGAGGCTCAGGTACAACAACTCCATCCATGACTGTTAAAGTGGAAAGCGGCTATCTGGCTCTGCGCAGTACAAAGGCGTATGACAAGGACAATGAGATCGCCCAGCTGAATAACGGAGATACGGTAGAAGTCATTGAGAAGAAAGACAGTACTTACTGGTATGTATATGTTCCGAAGCTTGGAAAAGAAGGATATGTAGATAAGAACTACCTTAAATAAAAAGATAAAGGATGCTTGTTGCCGGATCTGCCTGAAGAGGAACAGAAAGCCGGAACAAGAAACGGGGAGGCAGAAAGATGACTCTGGCACAGCTCAGATATACCATAGCAATTGCAAAAGCCGGATCTATGAACGAGGCAGCAAAAAGCCTTTATATTTCTCAGCCCAGTCTTTCCACGGCAATCCGGGAGCTGGAAGCAGAAACCGGTGTTGAGATCTTCCGAAGAACGAACCGAGGAATCGCCGTAACGCCTGCAGGCGAAGAATTTCTGGGGTATGCAAGGCAGGTGGTGGAACAGTACGAACTGATGGAAGCCAAATATATTTCCAAGGAACAGTCACGCAAAAAATTCAGTGTTTCCATGCAGCATTATACCTTTGCAGTTAATGCCTTTGTGGAGCTGGTAAAGCAATTCGGCATGGATGAGTACGAATTTGCGGTCCACGAGACCAAGACGCATCAGGTCATCGAGGATGTCCGTAATTTCAAGAGTGAGATCGGGATCCTCTACGTAAATGATTTTAACCGTAAGGTACTTACAAAAATGTTTCACGAGTATGGTCTGGAGTTTCACGAACTTCTTAACTGTCGGATCTACGTTTATATGTGGAAGGGGCATCCTCTGGCGAAGCGTGAGAAGATCACGCTGGAAGAACTGAAGGAATATCCGTGTCTGTCCTTTGAACAGGGAGGAAATAACTCTTTTTATTTTGCTGAGGAGGTTTTGAGCACCTATGAATACAAACGGCTGATCAAAGCCGATGACAGGGCTACTATGCTGAACCTGATGGTAGGACTGAATGGATATACCTTATGCTCCGGTATTATCTGTGAGGATCTTAATGGTTCCGATTACTGTGCTGTGAAGCTGGATTCCGATGAGATCATGACAATCGGTTATGTTGCCAGAAAGGGTGTTAACATCAGTGTCCTTGGGAAAAAATATCTGGAGGAGATTTCCAGATATAAGGATAAAGCACTGAAATAAGAGAAAATAAAATCTGACAGATCACTACCGGAGAAGACGGGAAAGGCTTTTGGTATTTATGATACCGGAGGGTTGTTTCCCTGTGTATTCTCAGATACGTAGCGATGCGTATCATGCAGGAATCTGTCAGATCTTTATTTACATTAAAAGTTTTTGGCAGCGGAAATTTTATTCTGCAAGCCGATCACACACGGATCACAAAACCATCCTTACGCGGTTTGGCTGTTGGATACTCACAGTCACGGTATCCAAGAACACAGTGGCCCACGCCGATATATTCCTCCGGAACACCCCACTGCTTCTTCAGCTCTTTTCCTTCCTCGGAGTCAAAAACTTCTCTTGCACGGTGAATCCAGCAGGAGTCCACGCCGAGAGCATGTGCGGCATTCATGAGATTTCCCATCACAAGACTTCCGTTTTCCACACAGGTGCCCATTTTGCTGTCGGAAAAGACAATGATCACAGTTGGGGCGCCGTAGAACGGATCTGAGGTGCTGCCCATAACAGCTGCGTTCATTTTGGAAAGCCTTGCAACCAGCTCCGGATCCTGTGTCACTACCATAAGAGTGCTCTGCTGTCCCATGCCGCTGGGGGAATATTCTCCCGCTTCCAGGATCGTATCCAGAGTTTCTTTCGGAACAAGCTCTTTTTTGTAGGCCCGGATGCTTCTGCGTTCTAACAGGTTTTTGATGCTTTCATTCATGATCATTACCTCCTGATGTTAAATTTTGTTGAAAATATTTTCTGCAAAAGAAAGTAAATTTCTTTTTATTCTGATAAAAACCATTATAACGCAGATGATTATAGTTTCCAATAGATAGAAGGATATAACTTTACAATTTATAAAGAAATATTATATAATCTGGTTATGATATTCCTGCGGCGGATGCGGGAGAATTTCGGGTGGAGATACAGAGACAGAATAGTTAAGACAGAAAATATGAGGTGCCAGATGGAAAAGATTCGGAAACATTTTTATTTTTCAGGAAGAGTACAGGGAGTAGGCTTTCGTTACCGTTCCTATTATATTGCACAGTCCATGGGACTGACCGGCTGGGTACGGAATCTCTGGGATGATCGTGTGGAAATGGAAGTACAGGGAACCAGAGAAGAAATCCGGGAGATGGTAGAACGCCTTTCTCAGCAGAGCTTTGTGGAGATCGAGGGGATTGAAGAGAGGGAAATTCCATTGGAGGAGGAGTTTGGCTTTCATGTGAGAGGATAGTGAAATGGCCGGTTCATTCCAGCTCCAGTGCCAGATACAACAGAACAGCGTCCCGGAATTTTCGGGGATTGAGACCACATTTTTTATAAATGTGGTTTAATTTATATTGAAGAGTATTTTTGTGGAGAAAAAGCTTCTCTGCGGCATCAGCCAGAGACATTTCCAGGGAAAAATAAGTTCGCAGAAGGTTCTTTTCATCCGGGGACAGCTGATAACCAAACAGCAGAACAGTTATTTGGCTACAGAGCTGCGCAGAGAATATCCGCCTGACACGTAAAGGAACATTTCACGTTTCCGGTACACGGAATGATAGAACGGAGAGTACGGATATCAGCTTTACATAAAAATCATACAGGAGGAAAATAAAATGAAGGTAGTAACAGCGATCGATTCTTTTAAGGGCAGTATGACATCCATGGAGGCAGGCTTTGCAGCTGCTGAAGGTATCCATCGTGTGGATGCGGACGCAGAAGTTCAGGTAAGACCACTGGCAGACGGTGGAGAGGGAACCGTGGAAGCCCTTGTCGCAGGAATGAACGGAAAAACAGAGCACGTAAAGGTTACGGGGCCTCTTGGCGAGCCGGTGATCTGTGAGTATGGCATCATCGAAAGCACAAAGACCGCAGTGATCGAAATGGCTGGTGCAGCAGGGATCACGCAGGTGCCGGACGAAAAAAGAAATCCTCTTTATACCACAACCTACGGTGTCGGTGAGGTGATCAAGGACGCCATCGAAAAAGGCTGCCGCAGATTTATTGTGGGTATCGGCGGAAGCGCCACCAATGACGGTGGTGTGGGAATGCTTCAGGCACTTGGCTATGCATTTCTGGATAAAGACGGAAAGCAGGTCCTTCCGGGAGCAAGGGGCCTGAAAGACATCACAGAGATCACAGCTGCCTATGTGATCCCGGAGCTTGCAGAATGTAAATTCCGTGTTGCCTGTGATGTCACAAATCCTCTTTGCGGAGAGCTTGGATGCAGTTCCATCTACGGACCGCAGAAGGGTGCTACGCCGGAGATGATCCAGGACATGGATCAGTGGCTGGGTGCTTACGCAGAGCTTGCAAAGGAGCGTTTTCCGAAAGCAGATGCAAAGTATCCGGGAACAGGTGCTGCCGGCGGAATGGGATTTGCATTCCTGACCTTTACCGATGCAGTCCTGGAATCCGGGATCAACATCGTGCTGGATGAGGCAAAACTTGAGGACTACATCAAAGACGCGGATCTTGTGATCACAGGTGAGGGACGTATGGATGGACAGACAGCCATGGGAAAAGCGCCGGTAGGTGTTGCAAAGCTTGCAAAGAAATATGGCAAAAAAGTGATCGCCTTTGCAGGTGCCGTACAGCGTGACGCAAGAGCCTGCAACGATGCAGGGATCGATGCCTTTTTCCCGATCCTCCGCGGAGTGGTAACTCTGGAGGAGGCCATGAAAAATGAGAATGCCAAGCAGAATCTGGCAGATACTGCAGAGCAGGTTATCAGACTGATGAAATAAATAAAAGGCATATGATCCGTAAATTTCAGGATTCCTGCAGAAATACAGAGCGTGAGTGTCTGATCTGCTGTAAGAATAAATTTGGTGAAAGACGCTGCGAAGACATTGGATGATAATACAAAAAAGACAGGCCACCTCAGAAGCCTGTCTTTTTTGTGGTTTATAATTTGTAAAAATAAGGGAGCTGTAACCGGATTAAATCAATTTATGTTATGGGGATTTCAGTCTTATCCTTCGATCGGCTCAAAATCCACAGCGCCATGCTTGCACAGCGGGCAGATGATATCTTCCGGAAGTTCATCGCCTTCATAGATGTATCCGCAGACTTTGCATACCCAGCCTTTTTTGCCCTCGGTCTGTGGCTTTGGCTTTACATGTTTCTGGTAGTAGGTGTAAGTCATGGTATCCTGATCGCTCATGACACGGGCCTCTGTGACGCTGCAGATGAACATTCCGTGAGTGCCGAGATCCACATAGTTTTCTACCTTCAGGGACATGAAAGCATTGATATATTTGTCCAGGAATACCAGGCCGTTGTCAGAGTGGTTTACTTTCTGTCCGGCAAATTTATCGGTGCTTCTGCCGGACTGGAAGCCGAACTGCTCAAAAACAGAGAACGGAGCATCTGTGGACAGGCAGTTTACGTTCATAATACCGGTCTGCTGGATCACGTGGTGAGAGTAGTTTGCCTTGTTGATGTTGACAGCCACGCGATATGGGTTGTCGGTAAGCTGTGTAACGGTATTGACGATCAGACCGTTGTCCTTTTTGCCATCGTTGGAGGTTACCACATAGAGGCCGTAACCGATGCGGAACAGAGCAGTCATATCATTCTTGTTGGCAAGATCATCGCTTTTTGCAATGTATTCCTGGCAGAGCTCATCAGCCATAGCTTCCATCTGCCTGCGGTTTTCTTCGTTTACTGCAGACATGATTTTAACTGTGGTATTCAGCCAGCTGATCTTTTTGCATTTGGAAAGCATTTCTTTCATAACCTTCGCTGCCAGCGGTGCCCAAGTTCCGTTTTCAATCAGTCCTACCGTGCGGTTCTGGAAGTTGTGCTCTGTCAGACGGGTAATAAAGTCGTTCATAAACGGATAGATGCCTGCATTATATGTGGTGGTTGCGAGAACCAGCTTGGAGTAACGGAAAGCATCGCTCAGTGCCTGGGACATATCGTCTCTTGCAAGATCATAGACAACAACGTTTGGACATCCTTTGCTGCGGAATTTATCGGCCAACTGCTGAACGGCCATTTTTGTATGACCGTATACAGAAGTGTAGGCGATCACGATTCCGTCATCCTCCGGTGTGTAGGAAGACCAGGTATCATAGAGGCTAATATAATGTCCAAGATCTTCAGTAAGAACCGGTCCGTGGAGCGGGCAGATGGTCTGGATATCCAGAGCTGCGGCTACTTTCAGAAGGTTCTGCACCTGCACACCATATTTTCCAACGATGCCGATATAGTATCTTCTTGCCTCATCGTCCCATGGTTCCTCTGCATCCAGGGCGCCGAATTTTCCGAAGCCGTCTGCGGAAAAAAGAACCTTTTCTGTGCTGTCATAAGTGACCATAACCTCCGGCCAGTGAACCATCGGTGCAAATACAAAAGTCAGATCGTGTTTTCCAAGGGAAAGGGTTCCGCCGTTATCTACGATGATCTGATGACCTTCCAGATCCAGGTCAAAGAAGTTCTGCATCATGGCGAAGGCTTTTTTGTTGGAAACAACGATGGTGTCCGGATAAGCCTTCAGGAAGTTTGCGATGTTGGCTGCGTGATCCGGTTCCATATGCTGTACGATCAGATAATCCGGTTTCCGGTCGCCCAGAACTTTCTGGATATTATCAAGCCATTCGTGAGTAAAATTTGCATCTACCGTATCCATAACCGCAATTTTTTCGTCCAGGATCACATAGGAGTTGTAGGACATGCCGTTCGGCACTTTGTACTGACCCTCAAAAAGGTCAACCTGATGATCATTAACGCCTACATATTTGATGGTATCTGTGATTTTCATGAGCGATTCCTCTTTTCTTTCTATGGTGGATTTATTTATATGCTTCAGTGATTTGTTTGTTTCTTAACTTTGATAAAAATATAACAGAAATTGATGACAAAAACTGTTGCAAATACAACAAAACAGGAAAAATTTCCAGACTTTACATTTTTTTCGTGCTGGTATAAAATCAGAAACATGCAGCAAAATAAAATGCGGATAGTTGCTTTGAGAGTCCTCTTACATAGTCTTGTATACAAAGAGGAAAGTACAGATATGCGGAAGAGTATTTTGCCGGTGGGAGGAAAATTTATGGAGCATATCACTTTATTTACGGATATTTTGCCCGAAGAACAGGAAAGAATGCGTGTCTGCTTTAAAGTCCGGGAGAAAGTTTTTCAGAATGGAGAAACCATCATGGAATATTCCAGCTCCATGAAAAAGATCGGTCTGATCCAGGAGGGAAGAGCAGTTCTCTACTGCTGTGACGAGGATGGAAATGAGTATGTCATCGATGAACTGAATAGGGACAGTGTATTTGGCGAACCGTTTCTGCTTCCGTCAGATTCCCAGCATTATTATGTATGTGCTACTACCGTGACGAAGGTGCTGTTTATTGATTATGAGCATGTGATCAAGCGCTGTGAAAATGCCTGTCATCATCACAGCCAGATGGTCAGTAATCTTCTGCAGATGACAGCCCTCCGTTCCAGGCAGCAGACGGATCGGATATACATGCTTTCACGATCCTCCACCAGAAAGAAGCTGATAGCCTATCTGCATTCTCTGGCTGCGGAAAAAAATGCCGGGAAATTCAAGCTGCCCATGTCCTATACTGCACTGGCCCAGTACTTAAGTGTGGACCGTAGTGCCATGATGCGGGAGATCAAAAATCTTTCGGATGAGGGTGTGATCCAAAGAAATGGACGGAATGTGGAGCTGCTTAAATAGAGGAGAAGATCATCATGAATGTTACAGTAAGAAAATACGAAGAAAAAGATCTTCCGGATCTGATCCGGATATGGAATGAGGTTGTAGAAGACGGTGTGGCTTTTCCACAGGAAGAATGCCTTAACGAAGAGACAGGAAAAGCTTTTTTTTCAGAACAGACCTATACAGCTGCAGCAGTAGATGCGGAAAGCGGAAAAGTTTACGGACTTTACATTCTTCATCCGAATAATATCGGAAGATGCGGTCATATCTGTAACGCCAGCTATGCGGTAAGCAGAGATTCCAGAGGACTTCACATAGGAGAAAAGCTGGTATCCGACTGTCTGACCCGGGGAAAAGAGCATGGTTTTGGTGTCCTGCAGTTTAATGCGGTTGTGGCCTGCAATGTTCCTGCAAGACATCTTTATGAGAGACTTGGATTTACCCAGCTTGGCGTGATCCCGAAGGGGTTCCGTATGAAGGATGGACATTATGAGGATATCTGTCCGTATTATCATGAACTGTAAGAGAATTTTGAAAGGATTTTTAAATGAAAAATCTTCAGATCACTGCATACATGCAGCATTTTATACGGCAGCAGGTCATGCCGGGAGACATCTGTATCGATGCAACAATGGGAAATGGCAATGACACGGCTCTGTTAAGCCAGCTTGCAGGAAAAAGGGGACGGGTTCTGGCTTTTGACATTCAGAAGCAGGCACTGGAACATACGAAGGAGCGACTGAAAAGAGATAACTGTCCGGAAAATTATCAGCTTCTTCTGGAGTCTCATGAGAATATGGATGTTTATGCAGAAGAAGAAACCGTGTCCTGCATCACCTTTAATCTGGGATATCTTCCCGGCGGAGACCATTCGGTGGCGACCAGAGCAGACAGCAGCAAAAGAGCGGTAGAAAGCGGACTTAAGCTTCTGAAAAAAGGCGGACTTATGACACTTTGCATTTACAGTGGCGGGGATACGGGATATCAGGAACGGGATGAGATGCTTGCGTTTATCCGTCAGCTGGATCCTCATAAATATCTGGTGATCCTGTCGGAATATGCAAACCGGCCTAATGATCCGCCCATACCGGTGCTGATCATCAAACTGCAATGAATACATAAATCGGTTACTGTCCGAAATACAGGACACAGAGCCCGGAGGGAGCTATCATGAATGATTACATATATTATTATCTGCTTGCAGTCAATATCCTGGCCTTTGTGCTTTTCGGAGTTGACAAGCAGAAAGCCCGTCGTAATAAATGGCGGATCCCGGAGAAGACCTTGATCTTAAGTGCTGTCATCGGTGGCAGCGTCGGGGCGATCCTTGGCATGAGATTTTTTCACCACAAAACCCGAAAAGCCAGATTTGCAATTGGTGTACCGGTGATACTGCTGGTGCAGATTGGTGTGGTGTGCCTGGTACAGTGGGTGATGAAGTAAAACTATGAAGGCAATAACTATAAATGCAATAACCATAAATACAATACCTGTCTGAAAAAAATAAGACAGCTGTCACAGGACAGAGGAGAGACCAATACTCCACGCCTGGGGCAGCTGTTATTTTTTTCATAAAAGGATGCTCAAAAATTCCTTCTTGACAAATACTTTTATGATGATATAATTTGATAATCAAAATATTTTAAGATAAAAGATAATTCAGAGAACAGCAGTACAGATTTATACAGACTGATTTAAGACAGATATCATGGAGAAAAATATGACAGGTAAAATATGTGGAACCGGTTCGTGGGCACCGGACAGAGTGTGGGATAACAACGATCTGGCAAAGATGGTGGAAACCAGTGATCAGTGGATTCGGGAAAGAACTGGTGTGGTACAGAGACATATTGCAAAAGAGGACGAAGATACTGTGACGATGGCAGCGGGGGCAGCATTAAAAGCTCTGGAAGACGCAGAAATGAAGGCAGAAGAAATCGATCTGATCCTTGTGGCAACCATTTCTCCAACAGAGATCATGCCCTGTGTGGCATGTGGGGTGCAGGAGCGGCTCGGAGCGGAAAAGGCTACCTGTTTTGATCTGAACGGCGCCTGCACAGGATCTCTTCTGGCACTGAACACTGCGCAGGCATACCTGGCCCAGGGAATATATAGGAATGCCCTTGTGATCGGAGCGGAAAAACTATCCGGTTTAACGGACTGGACAGATCGTGGCACCTGCATTCTTTTCGGGGATGGTGCGGGAGCAGTCGTGCTGAGAGCAGAAGAGGGTGGAAGCTATGCACAGGTAACCCATTCCATTGGAAAAAAAGGCGGTGCACTTACCTTACAGAGCAGAAATCAGATCCGTTATGAAAATGATCCGAAGGCAAAGGAAACTTACATACAGATGAACGGAAAGGAAGTGTTCAGCTTTGCCGTGAGCAAGGTACCGGAGGCTGTGAAGGAGCTTCTTTCCCGAGAGCAGGTTTCCTGTGAAGATATCAGTTATTATCTTCTCCACCAGGCAAATGAGCGGATCATCCGTTCCGCAGCAAGGCGGCTGGGCGAAGACATTTCCAAGTTCCCTATGAATATGGACAGATACGGCAATACTTCTTCCGCAAGTCTTCTTATCCTCCTGGATGAGATGAAAAAAAGTGGAAAACTGCAGCGGGGTGACAGAATGGTCCTTGCAGGCTTCGGCGGCGGACTGACGTACGGAGCAAGCCTGATCGAGTATTAAAGCCCCTGTTAATGAATTGTTAAAATAAGGCTATGTAGTGAATGCGGATGTTTTTATCCGCTTGATCCAAATAAACCGCGGATGCTTTTATCCGCTTGATTTAATTTTCCGGAGGTAAAAGATGAAAACAAGAGTTACAGAATTACTTGGTATTGAATATCCCATCATCCAGGGCGGTATGGCCTGGGTGGCAGATCATCACATTGCGGCAGCAGTATCCGAGGCAGGCGGCCTGGGACTGATCGCAGCGGCAAACGCACCGGCAGAGTGGGTGCGTGAGCAGATCCGTGAGGCGAAAAAACTGACAGATAAGACTTTTGGTGTAAACATCATGCTGATGAGTCCAAGTGCCGATGAGGTTGCGAAGATCGTAGTAGAAGAAGGGATCAAGGTAGTAACAACCGGCGCCGGAAGCCCGGAAAAATACATGGAAGCATGGAAAGCAGCCGGAGTAAAGGTGATCCCGGTTGTTGCATCTGTAGCTCTTGCAAGAAGAATGGAGCGCTGTGGCGCAGATGCAGTGGTAGCAGAGGGAACCGAGTCCGGCGGACATATCGGTGAGACAACCACTATGGCGCTGGTACCGCAGGTCGTGGATGCAGTAAAGATCCCGGTAATTGCAGCAGGTGGAATTGCAGACGGTCGTGGGATCGCGGCAGCCTTCATGCTGGGTGCAGAAGCCGTACAGATGGGAACCCGATTTGTGGCAACAGAGGAATGTCACGTACATGAGAATTACAAACAATTCCTTCTGAAAGCTAGGGATATCGACACAAGAGTAACCGGCCGTACCACAGGTCATCCAGTCCGTACCTTAAGAAACCCTATGACAAAGGAATATCTGGAGAAAGAAGCTGCAGGTGCATCCTTTGAAGAACTGGAAATGCTGACACTTGGTGGCCTCAGGAAGGCTGTTGTTGACGGCGATGTAAAAACCGGAAGCGTTATGTCCGGACAGATCGCAGGTATGGTAAAGGATGTACCGACCTGTAAGGAGCTGATGGCAAGACTGATCAGAGAGACAAAAGAGACTGTAAAGAAAAACAGTTTTCTTGTGGAGGAATAATAAATGGGAAAAACAGCATTCATCTTTCCGGGCCAGGGTGCACAGAAGGCCGGAATGGGAAAAGATTTTTATGAGAAATACGATACAGCAAAGGATGTTTTCGCCTCTGCCGGTGAGTGGCTGGATCTGGATATGAAAGCACTTTGCTTTGAAGAAAATGACAGGCTTGACCTGACTGAATATACACAGGCTGCACTGGTCACTACCTGTCTTGCCATGGAGAAGGTGGTAGAGGAGATGGGACTTCATCCAGATGTAACTGCAGGA
This sequence comes from Blautia sp. RTP21359st1_E11_RTP21359_211015, assembly GCF_040910705.1. Lineage (NCBI taxonomy): Bacteria > Bacillati > Bacillota > Clostridia > Lachnospirales > Lachnospiraceae > Blautia > Blautia sp. RTP21359st1_E11_RTP21359_211015. The sequence goes on along the minus strand of NZ_JBDGAB010000010.1, from coordinate 23,800 downwards.
TTAAGCCTTGGCGAGTACTGCGCTATTGAAGCTGCCGGCGGCATGGAGCTGAAGGATGCTGTTACTACCGTGAGAAAAAGGGGAATCCTTATGGAGCAGGCAGTTCCGGCAGGTAAGGGAAGCATGGCAGCAGTTATGGGAATGGAGACAGAGAAGATCGAGGAAGTGCTTGCAGACATTGCAGATGTAAGCATTGCAAACTACAACTGTCCCGGCCAGATCGTGATCACAGGCCTTGCGGAGGCAGTTGCGGAAGCCTCTGAAAAGCTGAAGGCAGCCGGAGGAAGAAGAGTGATCCCGTTAAATGTCAGCGGACCGTTCCACTCCGCAATGCTTGCCACTGCAGGAAAAGAACTGGGAAAGGTTCTGGAGGGTGTCACACTTCATGAACTTAAAATCCCGTATGTGACAAACGTGACCGCAGAGTATGTGGAAGATCCGGCGGAAACAAAAGCACTTCTGGAAAAACAGATTTCTTCTTCCGTGCGTTGGCAGCAGAGTGTGGAAAATATGATCCGTCAGGGAGTAGATACATTTATTGAGATCGGACCGGGAAGAACCCTTGCCGGATTTATGAGAAAGATCGACAGAAATGTAAAAGTATATAACATCCAGACCGTAGAAGATGCAGAGAAGGTCTGCCAGGAACTGGTATAAATATTGGAAAAAAAGATAAAGAATCAAAAATAAAGCAGGCATAGTGCAGCAGACAGAAATGCCAGGTAACAAATGCGGATCACGGATGACCGCATAACATCAGAAAGGAATTCATATGTCAGAGAAAAAAATCGCAGTTGTAACAGGCGGTGCACGTGGGATCGGGAAAGCCATCGCCCTGGAGCTTGCAAAAGCAGGAAACCTTGTAGTGATCAATTATAACGGCTCAGAAGAAAAAGCCCGGGAAACAAAAGCAGAGATCGAGGCAGCCGGCGGCCAGGCAGATATCCTGCAGTGCAATGTGGCAGATTTTGATGCATGTGAAGCTTTTTTCAAAGCTGTTGCAGAGAAATACGGACGTGTTGATATCCTGGTAAATAATGCCGGAGTTACGAAGGACGGACTTCTCATGAAAATGAGTGAGGAAGATTTTTCCAGAGTTGTTGACATCAATCTGAAAGGAACCTTCAACTGCATCCGTCATGTGTCCAGAATGATGCTGAAGCAGAGAAGCGGCCGGATCATCAGCCTTTCATCGGTGGTAGGCCTTCGTGGAAATGCTGGACAGGCCAATTATGCGGCATCCAAAGCCGGGATCATCGGTCTTACAAAATCCGCTGCAAAGGAGCTGGCATCCAGAGGGATCACGGTCAACGCCATTGCACCGGGATTTATCAAAACAGACATGACGGACGTGCTTTCTGACAAAGTAAAAGAAAATATTGCGGCATCTATCCCCATGGGAAGCATGGGAACAACAGAAGACGTGGCAAAGGCAGCTGCATTTCTGGCATCAGACGGTGCACGTTACATCACAGGACAGGTACTTCGCGTAGACGGCGGAATGGCAATGTAAAGAAGGCTCCCCGGAGTCAGGAGGATAGATTGATGAAAAGACGAGTAGTAGTAACAGGACTTGGAGCAGTAACACCGATCGGAAATGATGTGGAAAGTTTCTGGAACGGAGTAAAAGAAGGAAAGGTGGGGATCAGACCGATCACCCGTTTTGATACGACCGGATACAAGGCAACACTGGCAGCAGAGCTTAAAGATTTTGTGGCAAAGGATCGCATGGATCCGAGAACTGCAAGAAGAATGGAGCCTTTTTCCCAGTATGCGGTAGCAGCTGCACTGGAAGCAGTGGAAAATTCCGGGCTTAAGATGGAAGAGGAAGATCCGTACATGGTAGGCGTTATCATCGGCTCCGGTGTGGGAAGTCTTCAGGCTACCGAGACCAATGAGAAGAAGCTTATGGAAAAAGGTCCTTCAAGAGTGGATCCGCTTCTTGTTCCGAAGATGATCACAAATATGGCAGCCGGAAATGTTTCTATCGCTACCGGCGCAAAAGGAAAATGCACCAACGTGGTAACGGCATGTGCGACAGGAACACATTGTATCGGAGATGCTTTCCGTGCCATTCAGTATGGTGATGCAGATGTAATGCTTGCCGGTGGTACAGAGGGAGCTGTTTGCCCTATCGGTATCGCAGGCTTTGCAAGCCTTACTGCACTGAGCACAAGTGAGGATCCGCTGCGTGCATCCATTCCGTTTGATAAAGACAGAGGCGGTTTTGTTATGGGCGAGGGTGCAGGTGTGGTTGTTCTGGAAGAGCTTGAGCATGCCAAAAAGAGAAATGCCAATATCCTGGCAGAGGTTGTGGGATACGGTGCAACTGCAGATGCTTTCCATATCACATCTCCGGCCGAGGACGGAAGCGGCGCCGCACGTGCTATGGAAAATGCCATGAAGGAAGCAGGTGTTGCACCGGCGCAGGTAGATTATATCAATGCACACGGAACCGGAACACATCACAATGACCTGTTTGAAACAAGAGCTATCAAGCTTGCGTTTAAGGACGCTGCCAAGGATGTAAAGATCAATTCCACAAAATCCATGGTGGGCCATCTTCTTGGCGCAGCAGGAGCTGTTGAGTTTATCGTATGCGTAAAATCCATTTTGGACGGATTTATCCATCAGACAGTGGGAACAACAGAAACAGAGGAGGAGCTTGATCTGAACTATATGATCGGCGCTCCGGCAAAACAGGAAGTTCGTTATGCAATGAGCAATTCCCTTGGATTTGGAGGACACAACGGAACATTGCTTGTAAAGAAGTATGAGGAGGACTGAAGCTATGGAATTTAACCAGATTCTTGAACTGATCGATCACGTATCTGCATCAGAGCTTACTGCCTTTACATATGAGACAGCAGATCTGACCTTAAGTATGGAGCATGGAAAGCCACAGATCATCCAGGGGGTTATGGGAGAAACTGTGGAAAACATTCCGGCAGTAGGAATGACCGGTGGAAAAGTCCGCAGGGCAGTGAATACAGCACCGGTGGCAGGCAAAGATCCTGTGGTACCGGCTTCAACAGATGAAATGGCAGTGACAGTGACAGGAAAAACTGTGGCAGAAGCACAGGGAGTGAAAGGTACTGAGCAGTCGGAAACCGTACCACAGAGCGGGGAAGATCAGACAGGCAGCCTGGTAACATCTCCGCTGGTAGGAACCTTCTATGCTGCACCGTCCCAGGATCTTCCGCCTTACGTTCAGGTGGGAGACAAGGTAAAAAAAGGACAGGTTCTTGCAATCGTGGAAGCTATGAAGCTGATGAATGAGATCGAAAGTGATTTTGACGGCGAGATCGCAGAGATCTATGTGGAGAACGGACAGCCGGTAGAATACGGTCAGAAGCTTTTCCGTATCCGATAAGTACCTTCAGATCAGAATCAGAGAATAAGAAAAATTATTGTTTCAGGAGGATAGAGAATGAAGCATCTTGATGTAAAACAGATCGAGGAGATCATTCCACACAGACATCCGTTTCTGCTTGTGGACTATATTGAAGATTATGAGCCGGGTGAATTTGCTGTCGGATATAAATGTGTGACCTTCCGCGAGGATTTTTTTCGGGGACATTTTCCCCAGGAGCCGGTAATGCCGGGTGTTCTGATGGTAGAAGCGCTGGCACAGGTGGGTGCGGTAGCCATTCTTTCCCTGGAGGACATGAAGGGAAAAACCGCTTATTTCGGAGGCATCAACAAGTGTAAATTCCGCAGAAAGGTAGCTCCGGGAGACAAGCTCCGTCTTGAAACAAAGATCATCCGCAGAAAGGGTCCTGTAGGCATTGGTTCTGCAGTGGCATCTGTGGATGGCGAGGTTGCCGTAGAGGCTGAGCTTACATTTATGATCGGGTAAGGTGATTGTATGATTCGAAAGTTACTGATCGCCAACAGAGGCGAGATCGCGGTGCGTATTATCCGTGCCTGCAGAGAAATGGGAATTGCCACAGTGGCGGTTTATTCTGAGGCAGATGAGGAAAGCCTTCACACACAGCTGGCGGACGAAGCAATCTGTATCGGACCGGGGCCATCTGCACAGAGCTATCTGAATATGGAACAGATCATCAGTGCAACCATGGTTTCCGGTGCGGATGCCATTCATCCGGGATTTGGCTTTCTTTCTGAAAATGCCAGATTTGCGGAGCTCTGTGAAAAATGCGGGATCACATTTGTGGGTCCTCCATCAAAGGTCATCCGTATGCTGGGCAATAAAAAAATTGCAAGAAGCACCATGATCGCAGCTGGTGTTCCGGTAGTTCCGGGCAGCGAAGGGGATGTGGAGGATATTGAAACCGGTCTTAAGGAAGCTGAGAGAATCGGTTATCCGGTGATCATCAAGGCAGCTCTTGGCGGTGGCGGAAAAGGCATGCGTGTGGCAAACACACCGGAGGAATTTCCGGAAGCCTATGCAACCGCCAGAAAAGAGTCTGAGATCGCTTTTGGCGACGGTACCATGTATATTGAACATTTCGTGGTAAATCCGAGACATATTGAGTTTCAGATCCTTGCAGACAGCTTCGGAAATGTGATCCATCTGGGAGAGCGTGACTGCTCCATCCAGAGAAATCATCAGAAGATGATCGAGGAATCTCCAAGTGCTGCAGTTTCTCCGGAATTAAGAGAAAAAATGGGGCATGCGGCGGTGACGGCGGCGAAAGCAGCCGGTTATGTAAATGCGGGAACGATCGAATTTCTTCTGGAACCGGATGGAAAATTCTGGTTTATGGAAATGAATACAAGGATCCAGGTGGAGCATCCGGTGACAGAGTGGGTAACAGGTATCGATCTTGTAAAGGAGCAGCTGAAGATCGCTTCCGGAATGCCTCTTGAGATCGCTCAGGAGGATGTCCGGATCCAGGGACACGCCATTGAGTGCAGGATCAATGCTGAAAATCCCCAGAAAAATTTCCGCCCTTCGCCGGGAACTATCCAGGGAGCGCATTTTCCGGGAGGAAACGGGATCCGTGTGGATACCTGTGTGTATAACGGCTGTAAGATCCCGCCATATTATGATTCCATGCTTGCGAAGCTGATCGTTCATGCAGGTAACCGGAAAGAAGCCATTGCAAAAATGCAGAGTGCTCTTGGTGAGGTGATCATTGACGGAATCGATACAAATATTGACTATCAGTACGAAATCCTGAAAGATGAGGATTATCAGTCCGGAAATTTTGACACTGGCTTTCTTGCCAGCCATATCATTGCGGGAGTGAAGATCAATGAGAATTAAGCACATGTTCAAAAAAACAGTCAGGGATATCCGGGGTGAAGAACAGGAAAACATTCCGGAGGTGCCGGATAACCTGATGCGTAAATGCAACGCCTGCAAAGCGGCGGTTTTTGTAGACGAGGTAAAGCAGAATCAATACATCTGTCCCCACTGCGGAAATTATTTCCATGTACCCGCTTACCGTCGGATCAAACTGATCGCAGATAGAAAGAGTTTTGTAGAGTGGGATGCTCACATGGAAGAACAGAATCCCCTTCAGTACAGAGGCTACGAAGAAAAGCTCCAGGGGCTTCGTGAAAAGACAGGGCTTGATGAGGCTGTAGTTACCGGAAAGTGTACTATAAAAGGGACACCTGTGGCACTTGGTGTCTGTGACTGTCGTTTCATGATGTCCAGTATGGGAGAAGTCGTGGGGGAAAAGATCACGCGGGCTTTTGAACGTGCCACAGAGGAGAAGCTGCCGGTAATCCTCTATATCTGTTCCGGCGGTGCCAGAATGCAGGAGGGCCTGGTTTCCCTGATGCAGATGGCAAAAACCAGTATGGCCATCCGGAAGCACAGCGATGCTGGACTTCTTTATGTGCCGGTCCTCACAGACCCGACAACAGGCGGCGTGACGGCAAGCTTTGCTATGCTGGGAGATATTATCCTGGCAGAGCCGAAAGCGCTGATCGGTTTTGCAGGTCCCAGAGTGATCGAACAGACCATCGGGCAAAAGCTTCCCAAAGGCTTCCAGAGAGCGGAATTTCTTCTGGAACACGGCTTTGTGGACAAGATCGTAAAGCGTGAGGAGCAGAGGATCGTATTGGCGGATATTCTGAGATTACATCAGGATAAAGTCCTGAATAATGTACAGTCCAATAATACGGACATTAAAAATGGGTTCAAGTCTGACAATCAGGAATCGATGAAAACTGTTGAGGAAGATAATAGGATCTGGCCGGACTTCGTTCCATCCGGAGATTTCACTCCCTGGGAACATGTTCAGCTTGCCAGAGCCAAAACACGTCCTACAGGAAAGGACTACATCGAAGCGCTTTTTGACGATTTCATGGAATTTCACGGAGACCGTCACTGCGGGGATGATCCGGCAGTGATCGGTGGTGTGGCATTTTTCCACGGACAGCCGGTAACTGTCCTTGCACAGGAAAAAGGAGAGGGTACAAAGGAAAACATTACCCGGAATTTCGGAATGGTATCTCCGGAGGGGTACTGGAAATCCCTGCGCCTGATGCAGCAGGCAGAGAAATTTCACCGTCCGGTGATCTGCCTTGTAGATACACCAGGCGCATTCTGCGGGCTGGAAGCAGAGGAACGTGGACAGGGTGAAGCCATTGCAAAAAATCTCTATACACTGGCAGGTCTCACAGTGCCGGTGCTTTCCGTTGTGATCGGTGAAGGCGGAAGCGGAGGTGCCCTTGCCTTGGCGGTGGCAGATGAGGTATGGATGCTGGAGCATTCCGTTTATTCCATCCTGTCCCCGGAGGGCTTTGCCTCCATTCTCTGGAAAGACAGCAAAAAGGCAAAGGAAGCAGCAGCAGTGATGAAGCTCACAGCTGCAGACCTTTACCAGATGGGGATGATCGAGCATGTGATTCCGGAAGCAGAGCCTGTAAGCCGTGAGAACATAAATGATATCGCAGGTTATCTGGAAAACGGAATTGCGGATTTTCTTGAGAAATATGGCGAAGAAGAGCCGGAGAAGCTTCTGGAACATCGCTATGAACGTTTCCGGAAAATGTAGAAGCAATAAGTGCAGTGATTTTGTAGCCCGCAAAGTAAAAATCCAGTGGAAAAAATGCCATATTTATGTTACGATGGCTTCATAAACAGAGAACCGGAGAAGCCTTTTTGCTCCGGAGAAACAGGAGCGGGTAGAGTGGACAATCGGGAAGTTATAAATGACGTGCTGGTGAATCTGTTCAATGAGATCCTCCGACTGGAGGAGGAAGCCATCATCACAGATAAATATAAAGATATTTCCAACAATGATATGCACATTATCGAGGCTGTAGGTCTTGGAGGGGGGAACATGTCCTCCATTGCAGCCAAGCTTAAGATCACCGTAGGCTCCCTCACAACATCTATGAACAGTCTTGTAAAAAAAGGCTATGTGAAGAGAGAACGAAGTGAGAAGGACCGGCGTGTGGTATTTATTCAGCTTACAAATAAGGGACGTATGGCATATCATCATCATGCGGAGTTTCACAGGCAGATGACAGAAGCGGTGATCGCAGAGCTGAATGAGAATGAGACAGAAGTGCTGGTAAAAGCACTGGACGGACTGCGTAAATTTTTCAGACAGTATCATGAACAATAAAGAAACGTATAATAAAAGCATCCGGATCGGTAATAAAGGACAATTACCGATCCGGATGCTTTTTGCATAACAGGTATTTTCGACACGGACATTTATTGAAAATGATATTAAATGTCGCCTTTGTTTTTGTGGTACGAGAGTTTATTCGTCCCAGCCATCCTGGAAGCGGATATTTACAGAGATATTGCGGACAACGTCTCCCTCCTGAAGCTCCAGATCGCTCTCATCGGAAACCGGAGGAAGCTTTCCCTCAAATTCCATAAGCTCTGTGTAGATCCAGTCGTATGCAGCTGCATTGGCATTTTCGATGGCATCATCCAGCGTGTCACCGTTGGCTTCACAGCAGGCAAGATCCGGAAAAAAAGCATTGTATTTTTTGTCCTCTGTGGGACGGAAAACTGCGGGATATATAAATTTCATAGGTAAGATTCCTTTCTTTTTTAAAATGAAGTGATTCGTGTAATACCATGAATATGGATAGTTTTACCTGACCAAGGTAAGTATATACCAATTTCAGAATGAGGGCAAGCGAGTTCATGATCCAATGAAAGATCTAAATAAGAACAGCAGAGTTTTGGGAATGCTATAATCAGAAAATTGTCGTATATAAGTAAAAATGATAGATATATAACCCTTTTTGTCCTTGTATATAGGAAATATAGATGCTATACTGTGTAATACAGAGTATGAACGGGGGGTCGAAAGACCTGACGGGAGGTACAGCTATGATTTATACAGCTTTGACGAAAAAAGCTATGAAGGTGGCATACGAGGCACATCATGGACAGACAGATCGAAGCGGGACACCTTATATCTTTCATCCATTTTATGTAGCGGAGCAAATGGATGATGAACTCAGTGTATGTACGGCACTTCTGCACGATGTGATAGAAGATACAGAGATCACATTTGAGGATCTTACCGGAGAATTTCCGGAAGAGGTTGTGGAGGCCTTACGTTGTCTTACAAGAGATAAGAATATGAATTATTTCGATTATATCCGGAAGCTCCGGAAGAATCCGATCGCAAAAAAAGTGAAGCAGGCTGATCTGCTCCACAATTCTGATGTAACACGTCTTTCTGACTGCGAAAATATGTCTGCTGAACAGATATCACGGCTGCATGGAAGATATAAACGGGCTTTGGAGATACTTCATGATGCCAGGTGATATTATTTTCGCACAAGTCATTTATTGACTTTTATTCAGTTTTTTCATGCGCATGATCCACACAAAATATCCGTGACCTCAGATATTATTGTGGATCTTCTTAGTGGAAGTATGGATTTCTTGCATTGATCTCTATGTAGCATTTGATCGCATATTTGATAAATTCTATGATTTTTTTCATTTTATTTTCCTCCTCTTTTCTTTAACTTACAAATGCATTATAATAAACTCTCGGAAATATTACGTGCCAAAAACACAGAAAAAGTAGTCAAATATTGCGGAGAGAAAAATCCATGTTTCCAGTATACGAAGAAAAAAAGAAGAATCTCCATATTCATCTGCGGACCTTAGCCCATGCTTCACCCCATCTTCATAACTCCATAGAGTTTATCTATATCACAGAGGGAACTCTGGAGCTTGGTATGGGACAGGAGCTTTATCATATGGAAGAGGGAGATCTTGCAGTGATCTTTCCGGATGTGATCCATCACTATCAGGTGTTCTCTCCGGGAGAAAACAAAGCAGTCTATCTCTGGGCAAAGCCGGTATTGATTGGTCAGTTTGCGGATATCATTCAGAACAGCTGTCCGGAAGACCCGGTTATAAAAAAGGAGCAGGTGCATCCGGATATTGTAAATGCGGTACGGTGTCTCAGGGCAAACCGCAAGGAGAAGGATGATAATCTTGCAGTGGAACAGGCGTATGTGCAGATCCTGGGATTTGAAAGTCAGAGGACTTTTAACCGGGTATTCCGGGAACGGTACCGGATGACACCAAGAGAATACAGAACATTATATAAGGAAAAATATTTACGAGAGGAACAGACATGATCACAGTAGAGCTGGAACATTTCAGCCTTGATAAAATATGCGATTCCGGACAGTGCTTCCGGATGAGAAAGCTTGGAGACGGACATTTTTCCATGGTGGCGGGAGACCAGTATCTGGAAATGTATCAGAAAGACGGAGTGGTGGATTTCTGCTGCTCTCAGGAGGAATTTATCTGTTACTGGGTGCTTTATTTTGATCTGGATACGGATTATGAAGCTTACATGAATGCTGCTAATCCACGGGATAAATATCTGGGTGCCGCAATAAAGGCAGGAGACGGGATACGGATATTAAGACAGGATCTCTGGGAAATGATCGTTACGTTTCTGATATCTCAGCAGAACAATATCAAGCGTATCCGCAAATGTATCGAAACCATCTGCCGGAAGTACGGAGAGCGAAAAAATTCATCTGCAGGTGTGGAGTACTACGCTTTTCCGACTGTAGAGGCGCTGAGTCAGGCAACGGAAGAGGAGTTAAGAGGATGCGGCTTGGGATACCGGGCAAAATATATCGCAGTAACGGCCAGGACCATTGCATCCGGCCAGATCTCTCTGGAAAAAATCTATGATATGCGTTACCATCAGGCAAAGAAGGAGCTGATGAAGCTTTGTGGTGTGGGAGAAAAGGTAGCTGAGTGTATCTGCCTGTTTGCACTGCATCATATGGATGCTTTTCCCATAGATACCCACATCCGTCAGGTCATGGACGTGCATTACAAAAGAGGATTTCCCAACCGCAGATACAGAGGAATGCGTGGAATCATGCAGCAGTATATTTTTTACTATGACTTGTACTCATAGACTGCGGATGCTATCATAGGTGAAAATAAAGGAAAAATCCACGGAGGAAAAAGTAATCAGAAAATATTTACTGCGATTGAGACAACCACGTATAAAAAAGAAAGAAAACAGATATTATATCCGGGGCTATAAGGGAACGGAAGTGATCATCCGTACAGATCATGAGATCCTGAAGAGGATTGCCTACAGGCGTACCTGCGTGAAACAAGTCTGCATTCCTGGAAGATACGAAACAGAAACAAAATATATCTATACAAGAAAAGAAAACAGAAGAAGCCGCCCAGTCATAGTTCCGGGCATTCCGACCGGGAGAGAAACTGCTATGCCACGTGCCGTGCGGACAGTGCTCCATGCTCTTTCCTATGGCGGGATCGAAGTGGAGGCTTCCAGAAAGCTGGCAGATCTTAAGAAGATGGATCCTATGAGGATCTTTTACAGGACACTGGATGCGGAAGTTTATAACGGAGACTATAAAGTGCCGATCCGTCTGTTTTTTCCAACAGAAGAGGACATGGAAAACGGTGCCGCCTCCGGAAAAAAACCACCGGTGATCCTGTTTTTCCATGGCGGTGGCTGGGTTACGGAAAGTGTAGAGAATTATCAGCGGGTTTGTGCCAGAATGGCACAGTCTACCGGTCAGATCGTGGCGTCTGTTGAATACAGGCTGGCACCGGAATACCGTTTCCCGGTGGGACTGATGGATTGTTATGCAGCTGCGAAGACTTTTTACACCAATCGTTTTCTTTTGAATACGGATCCGGATCGTATCACCATTATGGGAGATAGTGCAGGCGGAAATCTGGCAGCGGCTGTATGTATGATGGCCAGAGACCGCGGAGATTTTTTTCCCAAAAAACAGATCCTTATTTATCCGGCACTGAACAACTGTTATACGGAAGACTCTCCTTTTGAATCCGTAAAAACAAATGGAACCGGTTATCT
>NZ_JBDGAB010000010.1:0-12351 GCF_040910705.1 Blautia sp. RTP21359st1_E11_RTP21359_211015 | reverse complement strand
CCTCTTCGGGATGAAGGTGAGGCATTTGGTGAAAAACTGAAGGAAGCGGGAAATCGTGTGGAAGTGCACAGGATCGCAGGTGCGTTTCACGGGTATTTTGCACTGGGGATCAAATTTCTGCATGTGCAGGAAAGCTTTGCATATGTAAATCGTTTTCTGGAAACAGAGGAACAGGAAGAAGGAAAGCATCATGAAGAACGAATATGCACAGTGGAGAAAACTTGACAATGCGGCGCTGGCGTTCCCGGCGGTGACAGGAAAGAATGACACCAGGGTATTTCGTTTTTACTGTGAACTGAAAGAAGAGATAAAAGAAGAAAACCTGCAGGAAGCCCTGGAGAGGACATTGGAAAAATATCCTCTTTTCCGTGCAGTTTTAAGAAAGGGACTGTTCTGGTTTTATCTGGAGAGACGTGATATTCCGGCAGTGGCAAAGAAAGAAGCAGGTGCACCCTGCAGCGGACTTTATATTCCGGACAAAAAAACGCTTCTTTTTCGGGTGAGCTATTATAAGAACAGGATCAATTTCGAGGTATTTCATGCGCTGACGGATGGAACGGGAGCCATGCATTTTCTGATGGAGCTGGTGAAAAATTATCTTCAGGAGACGCACCCATCCGCAGAGCTTCCGGAGCTTTTTTCGGATGAAAACATTACGGGCAGGGATATGGAGGAGGACAGCTTTTCCCAGTATTATTCCTCCGACGCGCCAAGAAAGAGAGAGTCCAAGAAGCCTGCCTTCCAGTTAAAAGGCGAGAAGCTCAGGCAGGAGGATATGAGTATCACGGAAGTCTGTATTCCGGTAAAAGAGATCCACGCCCGTGCAAAAGCGGCCGGTGTGTCGATCACGGTTTTTCTTACGGCAGCACTTATCTGGGCGATCCATGAAGAAGTACCTCAGAATCAGGCGAAAAAGCCCATTGGTCTGATGATCCCGGTAAATTTGAGAAATTATTTTCCGTCCCGGTCTATGGCAAATTTTTTCGGATGGATCGAGATCAGCTGTTATTTTCAGCCTGATACAGCCTTTGAGGATATTCTGAGATCCGTAAAGGAGCAGTTTGCAAAGGAACTGAGTAAGGACGTGATCGAAGCAAAGCTGAATGATCTGGTAAGCCTGGAGAAAAATCCGATCCTGCGTCTGGTACCACTGGAGATCAAAACCCCGTTCCTTCTTGCCGGGACGACTCTCGGAGGGAGGTCTATCACGGCGATCTATTCCAATGTGGGGATCATCCGGATGCCGGAGGAATATCGGAAATATATTCAGAGATTCGGACTTTTTGCAAGCACGGACAGTCTGCAGCTGTGTTCCTGTTCTTTTGGAGATGAGATGGTTTTAAGCTTTACGTCCAAGATCCCCAATGGAAATATTGAGCGGAATTTTGTGGAGAGACTGAAAAATGAGCAGGTATCCTGTACAATTCGGGAGAATGATCTTCCGGGACAGAAAGAGGAGCAGAAACAGCAGATGAAGCTTTTTGAGAGCTTTACATTTCTGTGTATTGTGCTGGCTGTGGTATGTAATCTGATCGATTATCTGCTGGATAGTCATATAGGCTGGGCCTGGTTTGTGACTGCAGGGGCGTTCTGCACCTGGCTGATGGTTTCAGTGGCTTATGTGAAGCGGCGGAATCTTCTGAAGAATGAGATGTGGCAGCTGGTGATCGCAGCTGTTGCAGGAGTGCTTTGGGATGTGTTTACCGGCTGGCGTGGCTGGTCTGTGGATTATCTGCTTCCTCTGGCTTCGCTTGCTGTGATCTGCTCCATGTGGGTGATCACTGCGGTACAGAAGCTGGAGGTGGCGGAATATATGATCTATCTTCTGGAAGCAGGAGCTTTCGGAGGAGTGATCCCTGTGATCCTGCTGGCTGCCGGTGTGGTAACGGTGCTGTATCCGTCGCTGATCTGTATATGCGTCAGCTTTCTGATGCTGGTATGGCTGTTCCTGTTTAAGAGGAAAGATATGGTGCGGGAGATGCAGAAGAAATTCCGTGCATAGAAAATAAAAACAACCGTCGATCTGCAGAGGACTTTTTGAAGATCTGTCTGCAGACCGGCGGTTGTTTAGCAAATAAAGGAAGTTCCCTGCAGAGCTGCGAAAAGCAATAAGCAGAGGGGAAAACTTGCCCGGTGTTCGGAGATCAGAATCCGAAGTCCTCATAGTCCTCAGGTGTGAACTTATGATAGATCATATGCTCACCCTCCAGGGACAGACAATACCGGTAGTCATCCGGAATCCCGTCTTCGAAATATACAAGATAATCAAATCCGGTTCCGGTTGTTTTTTCCATGTGTACATGGTCGGAATAAGCATGAAAAACGTCCATCACTTCATCCAGAGTACAGCCATGACGGGCAACCGTGCCTATAAAGCGTACCAGAAATTCACTCGGCTTCCGGTTTTCGTGAACGTAGTCCGAGGCCTGAGGCGGCAGGGTGATGCAGAAACGCCCGTTTTTGGAAGAAGCCGTTACTTTTCCAAGACGGTCACAGGCATGATCTGAGAATTCTTCCATAGCATGCTGCATTTCTTCTTCCGTAAGCTCTGTGCCAAGAAGGCGGTTCAGAGACTGCAGCGGATAATAAAAACGGGTAACTCCGCTCATGTATCCGATCTTTACCTGTTGTTCCTGAATCATATCCAGGAGATTATTTTCCAGTTTTTTGAAATTCATTATGTTTTTCCTTTCCGGGGTCTGAAGGTTTATTGAACTGCATACATTCAGATCCCATTTTTTTCGCAGATATCATTGAGACAGCAGCGGTCACAGTAAGGCTTTGTCCGCGCTGTACAGACTTCTCTTCCATGATTGACAAGACGGTGGCAGAGATCATTGCCTTCTTCCGGAGGGATGATCTTCCAGAGAGCCATTTCCACCTTTTTTGGATCCTTCATGTCATGGACAAGGCCGATGCGGTTGGAAAGGCGGATACAGTGAGTATCTGTTACAATGGCGGGCTTGCCGAATACGTCACCCATGATTAGGTTTGCGCTTTTTCGGCCCACACCGGGAAGTTTCAGAAGCGCGTTAAAGTTTTCCGGCACCTTGTCGTGATACTGTTCGTGGAGAATGCGCATACAGGCGCTGATGTCCCGGGCTTTGCTTTTTCCAAGGCCGCAGGGACGTACAATGGCTTCGATCGCTTCCGGCTCTGCGGCTGCCAGGGCTGCCACATCCGGGTATTTTGCATAGAGATCTTGAACAACTACATTGACCCGGGCATCGGTGCACTGAGCTGCCAGACGGACACTTACAAGAAGCTTCCAGGCATCATCATAATCCAGTGTACAGTCTGCATCCGGATATTCCTTTTTTAAACGGCTGATAACTTCATAGGCCAGTTCCTGTGTTGTCATTTGTATATGAACCATCCTTTCAATTTCGGTTATATTACTGAATTACTACAGCCAGGATGATACCACAGCATTCGGAGAATTACAAGGTGGACAGGAGTACAGAAGCAGTGTGTGGCATTTGGGGATTTTATCAGCAGAGCAATTTTGGGAATCCCCCCCAGGGGCTTGTTAATACCCTGACAATTTGGTACATTAAACGTGACCTGTGAGGGACCTGATCTCCCTCACGTGAATAGAAAAGTGCGGAGGAATCAACGTGGAAAAACTTCTCGATGAAATCGAATCTTACTGGAGCACCCGTACAGAAGGGTACTCCGAAGTGAATCATAAAGAGCTTGCAGGAACGCAGAAAAACGCATGGCTTAAGGTGCTGACCAGTCAGTTTCCGGACAAACCCAAGGAAGAGATCCGTATCCTGGATATCGGAACAGGCCCCGGATTTTTTCCTGTGATCCTGGCAGAAGCCGGATATCATGTAGATGCAGTGGATTATACGGAAGGAATGCTGGAAAAGGCAAAGGAAAATGCAGGAGACCTTTGCCGGAATATCCGCTTTTTGAGGATGGATGCACAGAAGCTGGATTTTGAGGATAATACCTTTGACGTGGTCATTTCCCGAAATCTTACCTGGAATCTGGAGCATCCTGATGTTGCTTATAGAGAGTGGGTCCGTGTACTGAAGGTAGGAGGAAGACTTCTGAATTTTGATGCCAACTGGTACGGTTATCTTTATGAGGAAGAGCAGCGTAAGGCCTACGAAAACGACCGGAAAAATGTGGAAAACAACAGCCTGGATGATCACTATCTCTGTACGGATATTGAGCGCATGGAGCGGATCGCCCTCCAGGTACCGCTGTCAAAGATCAGTCGTCCCCAGTGGGATGTAAAAACTCTCCGGGAAGCAGGACTTCTTGGAATCCGCACAGACACAGAAATATGGAAAACGGTCTGGAGTGAGGAGGAGAGATTAAATTATCAGTCCACACCAATGTTTATGGTAACTGGTGTAAAGCCGGATCATTTCCTGAATCTTCCGGTTGCGGCAGGAGAAAAAACAGAAGGCTTTCTTGAGCTCGGAGATGGAGAATTTGTCCTTCCGGCAACCATCATCCGTGGAAAAGATCCGGGAAAAACCGTTCTCGTCACAGCAGGTCTTCATGCAGGAGAGTATGTGGGAATCCAGACTCTGATCGAGCTGTCGAAGCGGCTGAAGCCGGAAAAGGTAAAGGGCCAGCTGGTTCTGGTAAAGGTGCTGAACCGGGAAGACTTTGAGAAGCGTGCAGGCAGTATCAGCTGGGAGGACGGAAAAAATCTGAACCGTGTTTTCCCGGGCAAAAAGGACGGAACAAAAATGGAACGTCTGGCGGCAGCTATCACAGAATCCCTGATCCGGAAGGCGGATTATTATATCGATCTTCACGGCGGTGACGATTATGAGGAACTGACTCCGTATGTATATTTTGCAGGCGTGGCAAAGCCGGAGATCGTGGAAGCCTCCCGAAAGATGGCAGAGCAGGTTGATGTCCCATATATGGTACAGTCAAATGTAAGCACAGGCGGCGCCTACAATTATGCGGCAAGTACCTTCCACATTCCGGCGGTCCTTCTGGAACGCGGCTGTATGGGAACCTGGGAACGGGAGGAAGTGGATTCCATGCGAAGAGATGTAAGAAATATCCTCTGCAGCATCGGAGCCTATAACGGAATCCGTTCCCACAGTACGTACTATCCGCTGAAAATGGATGATGTGCGTTATCAGTGCGCCAGTGTCAACGGTCTCTGGTACCCGGTGAAGAAACCAGGCGATATCGTTCATCAGGATGAGTATCTTGGAGAGATCCGTGATTATGAGGGAAATGTACAGGAAATCTGTCGTGCAGACATGGATGGTGTGATCCTTTATCAGGTATCAAGCCTTCAGGTTGTGGAAGGCGGCCCTGTGATCACCTACGGAAATATCGTAAGAGAAAAAGACGAGCGGAAAACAAGGATCGCCCAGTACTGGACCAGGCGCAGCGACAGCTTTCTGGAACAGAGAAGAGCAGAGCTTCACAGTGCACTTGCAGGCCGCTGGATGGCTGAGCTTAAGAAGTATCTGCCTGAGAAAAAGAATCTCCGGATCCTGGATGTAGGCTGCGGAACCGGATTTTTTACCATTCTTCTTGCAAAGGAAGGCCATCAGGTAACCGGGATCGATCTGACGCCGGATATGATCACTCATGCAAAGGAGCTGGCGGAGGAAGAAAAAGCAGACTGCCGGTTTATGGTGATGGATGCAGAAGCTCCGGATTTTCCGGATGAGGAATTTGACGTGATCGTATCACGAAACCTTACCTGGACACTTCCGGACGCGGAGCATGCTTATCAGGAATGGTTCCGCGTACTGAAACCGGGCGGAGTGATGATCAATCTGGATGCAAACTACGGAGCAGCAGACTTTGCGGACACTGCGGATCTTCCGGAGAATCATGCCCATCATCAGATCCAGGATGAGCTGATGCAGGAATGCGAGGATATCAAGCGGCAGCTGCCCATCAGTTCTTTTCTGCGTCCGGCATGGGATCTGGAAACGCTGAGCCGTATAGGTGTGGAAGAATTTTTCTTTGATCTTGGTATCAGCAAACGTATTTATACAGAAAAAGACGAGTTTTATAATCCGACCCCGATGTTTTTGATCTTTGCGAAGAAACCGAGGTAGGATCATGCTCAATATAAAACAGATCCAGTATTTTGCGGCCTGTGCCAAAACAGGCTCCTTCAGCCAGGCTGCAGAGCTGCTTTTTACCACGCAGTCAAATGTAAGCAAGGTAATCCGTTCCATGGAAGATGATATGCGTACCCAGCTGTTTGTCCGTCATGCAAAGGGCATAGAGCTGACACCGGAAGGAGAGCGTGCATATATCCATGTGCAGAGGATCCTGGAAAATATAGATGAACTGGAAATGCAGGCACAGCCACTTGCAAAAAGCAACCTGTGTGTATGCTTTCATCCCAGCTCCTGGTTTGCGGATACCTTCGTAACGTATTATGAAGCACATAAGTGCGATGATCTTCATTATCAGGTTTACGCAGCAGATACCCATGAGATCATAAAACGTGTGAAAGCCAGACAGGATGATATGGGATTCGCCTATGTGATGCAGAATCAGCTGGCAGCGTTCCAGTATTTTCTTTCCCGGAATTACCTGGAATTTGAGCTGCTGACGGAAACCGAGGTAAATATTTATACCGGGAAAAGGAAAGCAGATACAGCAGATGAGGGAGCTTTTAATATGTCCCAGCTCAGGCTGATCCAGAGATTTCCCGATGAATTTTCCCCGGATAATTACCGGAACCTTGTAGAGGAAAACGGTCATTCCGCAGTGGAGGCAGAGACCGTAGTCGTAACAAACAGTGATTATATCGTGGAACGTCTTCTTGGGTCCGGAGAGTTGTGTAATATCAGTGGTGCGGATCTTTCCGGCCGTGATCCGGGATATTCCTCCGTGAAATATACATTTCCGGGAGAAGGCCAGAAACTTGTTTACGGGTGCATTTGCCGGAGAGGTGAAGAGCTCAGTGAACAGGGAAAGGATTTTCTGGGATTCGTGAAGGAAAGACTTCAGATTTCCGGGAAGTGATAAAAGAATAAAGCAAAAGACCAGACGGGATTTTTCTGCACGGGACACAGGTTCCTGATACAGAAAAGTCCCGTTTTTTATATGGAATACACATCCATGCTAAAACCGACTGTCCAATATCCCCGTACCGGGGTTGTCCGAAAGCTGTTAAATGATAAAATAATATCAGCAGCACACTCCGCGTGCTGAATATAAAAACACTGTGATGCACATAACCTCCGCGCACTCCTATTTGTGCATACAAATGTTTTGTCGAATAATAACACGACCCTTTCAAAAGCAGTTATGGTTTTGGATGCCATAACTGCTTTTGAAATATGAACACAAATCGCTCCACGATTTGTGTTCATGAGCATGCAGCAGAGCGGAATGCGAATGTCTGTCTGAACTGTAAAGGGCAGTGGGAAAGGAAAATTATGAACAAAGAAAATAAACTCGTCATCCGGATCCTGAAGCGGATCCTTCTGCTTGCTGTGGTTATGTTTCTGCTGTCTGTGGTGGTGTTCTGGCTGGCGAGACTGGCACCGGGAGATCCCCTGCAGTCCTTTTACGGAGATTCCCTGGAAATGATGACCAGCGATGAGGTGGCTGCGGCCAGAACGAGACTAGGACTGGATCAGGGGATCGGGGTACAGTATGTAAGGTGGTTTACCAATGTAGTCCATGGTGATTTCGGATTGTCGCTGAAATACAGGCAGCCGGTTATGAATGTGATTAGACCGCTGATCGGAAATACTCTGGTGCTGGGAGGAATTGCTTATATTGTGATCTTTATACTGGCAGTTCTGATCGCCATATTCTGTACGCTTCATGAGAATCAGTGGATCGACCGGCTGATCTGCAAGATCGGAACAGCAGCCTATTATGTGCCGGCTTTCTGGCTTGGTGTGGTACTGATCCTGATCTTCAGTGTAAATCTTGGATGGTTTCCAAGCAGCGGTGCCTATGATGTGGGAATGGCAGATAGTATCGGCAATCGTATGAAGCATATGATCCTTCCGCTGGTAGTAATGATCTTCAGCCATCTCTGGTATTACGCATATATGATACGTAACAAATTCCTGGATGAGGTGCGGAAGGATTATGTACTTCTTGCCAGATCCAAGGGACTTTCCAAAAGAAAGATCCTGTGGAAGCATTGTCTTCGAAATGTAATGCCGACGATCGTGAGTATTATGGCAGTTTCGGTACCCCATGTAACGGGTGGGACTGTAACTGTGGAAGCTGTTTTCAATTATGCGGGAATTGGAAATCTTGCAGTGGAATCTGCTAAATATCATGATTATAACCTGCTGATGATCGATGTGCTGATCACGGGATTCATCGTATTTTTAAGCAGCTTTGTTGCACAGACTGTCAATGAAGAGATCGATCCAAGAATGAAGGATTCGGAGGTGAGGGTATGGTAGCTGACCGGAAGCTTTCAGAAGCTGAGCTTTTTCAGGTAGTTGGTGCCGGGTGGAAGCAGCAAGGATCTGAAAAACGAAAAAAAACATTTCAGGAAAAGCTGAAGGGGAAACCGGTATTTTCCATGTTCCTGCTTTTTCTGATCGTTTTTGGCTGTGTATTTGCAAATGTTGTTGCAAATCATGATCCCTCAGGTTTTTATCTCCAGAATCTGAATACACCGCCGGGAAAGGAATTTATCTTTGGAACGGATTCGCTTGGAAGAGATATTTATTCACTGATCTGGTATGGCGGAAGGGTTTCTCTGGTGATCGGACTTCTGGGTGCTGCGATCATTACTGTGATCGGTGTTACCTACGGATGCATCAGTGGAACAGCAGGTCCAAAGGTGGATTCGGTTCTGATGCGGTTTACGGAAATGTGCGGAAGTATTCCGACCCTTCTGCTGATCCTGATCCTGTCTGCGGTTATTCAGGCCAATGATGTGATCAGCATATCTGTGATCATCGGTATTACCGGGTGGTTTGCACTGGCACGTATTGTAAGAAGTGAAGTACGGCAGATAAGGAACAGTGATTATGTGATGTATGCAAGACTCTGCGGAGGAAGTTTTGGATATGTGATGTATCACCATCTGATCCCGAATTTTGTTTCGGCGATCATGTTTGTAGTAATTTCTTCGGTAAGCAGCTGTATTACCATGGAATCTACTTTAAGCTTCCTTGGCCTCGGGCTTCCGGCAGATGTAGTCTCCTGGGGAAGTATGCTCTCACTGGCAAATAAAGCACTGATCATGAATACCTGGTGGGTGATCGTGATCCCAGGAGTTTTTCTGGTCATTACTTTAATGTGCATTACCAGTATGGGAAGCTTTGTGAGAAGTGAGGTAAATAACCATTACAGCAATCTCTGATGCAGTCAGAAAAAAAATTTGGACGCAAACCGTGATAAAACATTCCGAGATGTAGATAACCGGTTTGAAAATAAGGAAAGATGAGGAAAACAGAATGAAAAAGAGAACAGGAAACAACTATGGAAGAAAATATGCGGCGATAACACTGGCAGCAGTGACCGCAGCATGTACAGGAGCAGCTGCAGGCAGTGCGGTAACCGTAGCTGCGGCAGAAGAAAACAAAACTCTGGTATATGCAGGTGAGTCAGAAAGTACGATCAATCCCCTTCTGAATAATCATGATGAACTTCCGGATCTTATTTTTTCAGGACTGATGAAATATGATGCCAATGGAAAGCCGGTAGAGGATCTTGCAGAGAGCTATACCTTTGACAAGGCTACCAATACCTATACTTTTAAGCTTCGAGATGGTGTTAAGTGGCATGATGGAGAAGATTTCAATGCAGAGGATGTTGTATACACATATAAGGAGCTTACAGAGGATGAAACCCTGGGAGCCAGCATCACCAGCAACTATCAGGACATTACAAGCATTGAGGCACCGGATGATCAGACTGTGATCTTTACACTGGATCAGTATGATGCTGCCATGCTGGATTATTTTACCATGGGAATCCTTCCTGAGCATCTTCTGGAAGGAGAGGACGTGAATACCACATCCTTTAACCAGAATCCGGTGGGAACAGGCCGTTATAAATTTGAAGACTGGGATGCTACCGGCGGAATGATCACACTGAAACGAAATGAAGATTATTACGGAAAGGTTCCGAATATTGAGACCGTTGTATATCGTACAGTATCGGATGAGACTACAAAGGCAACCATGCTCCAGTCCGGTGAGGCGGATCTTGCATGGCTGAATTCCAACTACGCTTCTCAGTTCAAGGATAAGGACGGATATAATTACTGGGAGTTCACCACAGCAGATTACCGTGGAGCAGCCATGGATATGAGCACAGATTTCTGGAAGGAAAACGGAGATTCTATCGGCGTTCTGAATTATGCGCTGGATAAGGATTCCATTATTGCAGGTGTTCTTGCAGGACAGGGAGAGCCGGCATACAGCCCGATCCAGAGAAACCCTCTCGGAACAGATAAGGAAGCCAATATCTACTCCTATGATTTGGATACCTTTGCAAAGAAGATGGAAGAGCTGGGATGGAAAAAAGGTGATGATGGGATCTATGAGAGAAACGGACAGAAATTCCACTTTACCATCCAGGTACGTGATTACGAAGAAGAGCGTGTGGATATTGCCAATGTCATGTCTGATATGCTGAAGCAGGCTGGTGTGGAAATGGAAGTAAAGCTTGTTACCAAATTTGACTGGGATGCAGGATACAATGGATTTCTTGCCGGCTATGCAACACAGTTTGACCCGGATATGGCATATGTAAACTTTGTAACCGACGCAAGTGGAAACAACATGCATTATTCCAATGCAGATGTGGATAAATATCTTGAGGAAGGCCGTCACGGTGAGACTGAGGAAGCCAGAAAAGAAGCATATAGTGAATTCGAAAAGGCATATGCCAAGGCACCTGGAATCCTTCTGGTTGCTTATCTTCAGGGAGATTATGTAGGCGTTTCCGGACTTGACGGACTGGATACCACACGTGTTCTGGGACATCATTCCGTAGGTGTTATGTGGAATATTGAAGACTGGACCATTACAAAATAAGGAAAAGATCATGCAGGAAACCGTTTTGGAATTAAAAAACTATTCGGTAAGCTTTGACACACCGGACGGCGAGGTACAGGCCGTCCGGAATGTTGATCTCACGGTAAAAAAAGGAGAGATACTTTGTATCGTAGGTGAGTCCGGATGTGGAAAAACCGTTATGTGCCGTAGTGTGATGAAACTGCTGCCGCCAAATGCACATGTAAAAAGCGGAGAGATCAGTCTCTGCGGAGAGAATATCACAGCCTATAAAAGAAAAAAAATGGAAAAGCTGTGCGGAAGTAAGGTAAGCATGGTGTTCCAGGATCCTATGCTGACGCTGAATCCGACGATCCCTGTTGGCAAACAGATCACAGAGGCTATTATCAAAAATCAGAAAGTATCCGGGGATGAGGCGAAAAAAAGAGCTGTGGAAATGCTGAAGCTGGTAGGGATTCCGGATGCAGAACAGCGCTATGGACTGCAGCCTCATTTTTTTTCCGGAGGAATGCGTCAGCGTTGTGTGCTGGCTATTGCACTGGCCTGTGATCCGGAAATATTATTTGCCGATGAGGCGACTACAGCATTGGATGCAACCGTGGAAGCAAAGATTCTGGATCTGCTTCTTGAGCTGAGAGAAAAAACAGGGATCAGTATTGTGTTCATATCTCATGATCTGGGAGCTGTTGCAAGGATCGCAGACAGAGTTGCAGTTATGTATGCAGGAAAGATCATTGAGATCGGGACAGCGGAAGATGTTTATTATGATCCCCGGCATCCTTATACCTGGGGACTTCTGTCTTCTCTGCCTGTATTTGCAGGTGAAAAAGGGGAGTTGAATCCAATCCCCGGAATGCCGCCCTCTCTTTTGGATCCTCCGCCGGGAGATGCGTTTGCCGTTCGGAATCCCCAGGCACTGGCAATCGATTATGAACAGACTCCTCCGATGTTTGAGGTCAGTGATACGCATTATGCAGCCACATGGCTTCTGGATGAAAGAGCTCCGAAAATAGAAAAACCCTCCATTTTGAAGGACAGATTACAGAAAAACAGCTGCCATAAACAGAAACCGGATAAAAAGGAAGCGCCATTTTTACAGAAAACAGAACAGAAACAGGCGCCTGTACTGATCGAAGCCAGAAATCTGAAGCAGTATTTCCGTATCCGTTCCGATTATACGATCCATGCAGTGGATGATGTTTCCTTCAGTATCCGGGAAGGTGAGATTATGGCACTGGTGGGAGAGACCGGCTGCGGAAAATCCACGACAGCCAGAACGCTTGCAGGAATCTACCGGCCTACAGGCGGGGAGATCTTTTATCAGGGAGAAAGAGTGCCGGATAAAAAGGATCCTTTCGGAATGCGGAAGAAAATGCAGACTGAGATCCAG
>NZ_JBDGAB010000009.1:0-92412 GCF_040910705.1 Blautia sp. RTP21359st1_E11_RTP21359_211015 | reverse complement strand
ACACCATACTACATGGTATTTACAGGAATAGACGACATTGTTGTTTGATTTATATGTTGTGTTCATATTTGTATTATGCTATGGTTCATTAATTAATACAATTACTATTTTGTCCATCTTCAATTACTTGCATAAATTCGATGGACGCGTCTTATATCCCCATAGCTGAAGCAGGGGGTTTTACGACGCATTGGATAATATTACGATACTTTTTTTACCTTAGAATTAATGGACATAAAGCCTGCTTCAGGATGTCGCGGATAAATATTCTTATACCTGTAAGTACTCAGCACGATTCCCATGAGTCCATAAGAAACTATGATACAGCTTCCTCCGGCTGAAAAAAACGGAAGAAATGTTATTGATTGCGGAAATACGCCAAGATTCTCAAGGACATTTATCAAAAAACTGATGAGAAATACAATTCCGCACCCGCATCCCATCATCATACCCAGCTGATTTTTCTGTCGCAACGCAGTGTTAAAGACTGCAAAAATCAAAACCGCAAGAACACAGCACAAAAGTATAGCTGCAATTATTCCATATACAGATGACAGATAGGTCAGAATGTAATCCGCGTTAAATGCTGGCAGGATTCCCGTTACATCTGATTTGCTTTTCCCGATCAGCTTATTTTGTCTCCAAAGTGAATGCAACATTTTTGTGAGATAATCTGTTTCGCTACCGCTGGAAAACATCGCCTGTATGCGCGCAATTTGATATTCCGCCAGCCTGTTTCTCAGGTACATACCCAGGAAAGCTGCTATGGGCGCGGTCAAAAACACAGCCCAGATTCCACAGATAGTTCTTTTCTTTCTGACAGTAAACCAGTCCTTTTTGATTGCGATCGTCAACATAGTCAGCATAGTTACCAGCATCACACAAGCTGTCCTGAGTGCCGGCAGGCTGTAAACTAATATTACTGGAGCAATCAGCCATAAGATTGCTCTTACCAGTCCCTTGTATCCCCACCCATGATATTTATATAAAATTGCTCCATATATGGGGACATAAAACAGCATCAGTTTTTGTACATCCATGCCTCTTCTGCCTCCTGGCAGTGATATAAAAATCCTTGCTCCGTTTACCTGGCCTCCTTCCAATATAACCAGCAAACAGGCGGACAATAAAACAGCTGCAATTATTTTTGAAAATTTTGCCAGTACGGTATAGTCCAGCAGATACAAAATCATCATGACAGCCAGCCCGATCATAACATGAAACACATATCTGTCAGAACCGGCTACCGCATTCTCACTGGCTTTTCCGGAAATCCCTGCATGTATCAGAACACCTGCAATGCTGATAAGTATAATCATTCCCAAAAGTTTCCATGCAGCTTGAGGTCTGTGGATACTGTCAAGGGAGATTCCTGTTTCCACAGGATCCCCCATGTCTCTGACGGCTTCCTTCTCTGCCTGTTCATGATCCATGCCTGCCTTCATGTTTTCCGCAATCTGATCCTCCATATGATCCTGCAGTTCCTGTTTTATGTATGGTCTGGCTTTTGTGCAGCGAATCTGTTCCAGCAATAATTTCAGATATTCATCCATAACTCACACCTCCAGTATAAGCACATTGGTCACTGCTGCAGAATACTCTTTCCATTCCTCTATTTTCTTTTCCAGGAATCCTCTTCCCTGTCTGGTAAGGCTATAATACTTTCTGGTCTTTCCAGCTACATCCTGTTCATATACTGTCAGGAGTCCTTTCTCTTCCAAGCTGTGCAGCAATGGATAAAGAGTTCCAGCCTTCAGCTCAAATACATTCTGAGATTTTTGCCTCAGTGTGTCGATCATCTCATATCCATACATATCCTTTTCAGACAAAAGTTTCATTACAAGCATTGCCATACTTCCTGAAACCAATGCTCTTTCAATAGCCATCTGGTCCACCCCCTTCTTAGAACAAGTTATATATCGGCGCTCTATGTATCGGTCATCTATATAATAGATTATTTTACATTATTTGTCAATATATCAATAAAATTTATCAAAACTAATGGCTATTACCATTCATTGATTGTTTCGGTAATTTCCATATTACGTATGCGCTTTGCAGGGGCATAGACAGATACAATAGCAGATATGAAGATAAAGGCAACAACGATTCCAAATCGTAGGATAGGAAAACTCCACTCAATTCCAAAATAATGTGCAATTAGACGATTATATAAAAATCGACTAAGAGGAAGTCCAATACCACATCCAACTATCAAACCAGAAATTGCATAGGTGTACGCTTCCGCAGAAATCATTCGTTTAAGCTGTCTATTATCCATACCAACAGCTCGCATTGCTCCATACTGCTTCATCCGTGCAGATACACTCATGGAGATGCTATTGACGATATTAAACAGCGAGATAATTCCGACAATAGCCAGAAAACCATAACAAACAATTCGTACCGCCAAATAGGTAGCATTATTTTGTTTATTGCTTTCACGCTGATCTGTGATAATAATGTCATCATTTTCAAGGCTTCTAATTTCTGCTATCGTTTTTTCAGTTGCATTTGAATCTAATTGAATTCCAATAAGACCATACTTTGTATTACCCATGATACGGTCAAATGTTTCCTGCGAACAAATAATAATCAAATCATCTCCAAAGAGCCCTTGTGACAGAGTGCAAGTAATCTCTACTTCCTCGCCTGCAAACTGGATAGTATCACCTATACGCAGTGAATTATTTCTATTATATACGGTTGCCACTTTGTTACTGTCCCCATAAACTGTATCCAATGCTCCCTGAGCAATACTTTCTTTTGAGTAATCTAGCAGTGTATCATCATAAGAAACAATGTTGATATGGTCTATCCCTGCTCTTGAAGATGTTGCGGGGATATTTTCCATATAGCTGCTTCCATAAGCATTTGCAACCCCATCTATTTTTTTTATTTCATCGACCAGGCTACGCTCAATATCCAGTTTATTTGCATAACTTGATAATGCTATGTCGGCTGATGTGACATTTTGCGATGGAACAAGCTGCTTTGCAAAGTCTAAAATCACAGAAAAGGAAAAAAACAACATAATAGTTAATGCAAAAGAAGCTGTCATTAAAAACCAGTTTTTCTTTTTTTCAATTGCATGATGGAAACCAAGCGAATTGTCAATTTTCCCTAAGTTAAACTTAATAGCGTGGTTAGCAGAAACTTTATTATCTATATTGCCAGAAACCGCTGATATAGGTGAAACTTTAGCAGCCCGTTTTGCTGGGGATTGCGCCGCTAAAAATACAGTTACCACGCCGACAACCACACCACTGATTAGTCCAACAGGACTGATCTGAAAGACTGGTGTTGTAGAAAATTCTCCACCAATTCCATAATGAAGTGTGGCACAAATAATCCAACTAATTATTGTTCCGAAGAACACCCCTATAGGTACCGCTATTTTACACCAGTTCAATGCTTCCAAACGAACAAAGCGGATAATTTGCACATGACTTGCACCAATGCAACGCAACATTCCAAAAAACTGAGTTCGTTGTGCAATCATGCTATTCATGCTGCCAGAAATCATCAATATCCCTGCCAGCAACACTAAAACAAATAGAATTGCTGCTAATCCGTATATACTCTGCATCGCAGTACTGTTACTTTGTCCAGACATACCCATAACACCAGTATTTTCAGAAATACTCTCATCAGGTAATTGGTACTGTGTCTGTAATTCTCTTTTTGCATTTGCTGCTTTCGTTGCACTTTCAAACTGCACATAATAGGTTAACTCATTATTTGTCACTTCGTTTTGTGCCATAACAGAAGTAAATGCATGCTTGGCAAGATAAGCAGCGGCTTTCTCATACCGGGCAACCTCCGGGTGTTCCTGTTTGAATTTCTCCTTTGTTTTCTTGAAAAATATCTTCTGGTACTTTTCATAGACAGGCTTACATTCCTTGCAGTCCGTCCGAGCTGCAAGAATCCCGTCAATCACTTTGCTGCGGGCTTCCTTTGGCTTCATCTGATTGCGGTAATCTGCGGCTGATTTCCCGGACGCTTCCAGAAACGCTTCTAAGTCCTCCACAGTGGAAAGTCCCTTTTGCTGAAAATAAGACAGGGCTTCGCTGACTGCCTTTAAGTCCTGTGAAGTTCCCCGGTTCTGTCCAGCTCTCGTCCAGCTTTTCCGTTCTTCCTTTCGTATCTCCATATACTTCATCAGAAGATTGGGAAGAAGTGTCGCTTCCTCCACCGCTTTTTGTTCAAGCAATTCTTTCCGTTTTTCGCCTAGCTCGGTAATCCAGCCTTTGAGATTTTGGATAAGATGCCGGATGGACTTCATCAAACTGTTGGCGGCTCTGATTTCCCGGTTCAGGTTGCCGATATTCGTCTGGATGCCACGCTTTTCCATCTGCCAGACAGCAGCTCCCTCATGGACAGTAGGAACGATATCAAGTCCTTGTCTGGCATAGGAACGCAAGTCCACACGCTCCGGGCGGTCATTGGCTTCCAGATAGCGGTTCTGGATGACCTCCCATTCATGCCGCCAGATTTCGCAATACTTCTGATCATTCCAGTCAACTGTATCCTCCTTGTGGCTTTTCCACCTGCCGGACGAAAGTTTCATCCGTTCCCCATTCTCGTCAAGGTCATAAACCTTGCGGCTCTTGGGAAGCCATTTCCCATGTTCGTCCATTGCCCGCATGGTCAGCAGGACAGGGGCGTGGGGGTTGTGTCCTGGCGGATGGGGGTCATGGATGGCAAAATCAACAATCATACCTTTGGAAACAAACTGCTGTTGACAAAACTCCCGGACAAGGACAGCGTACTGGTCGGACGGTATCTCTCTGGGGATGGTAAGCACCCACCGCCTTGCAAGCTGGGAGTTCCATTGCTTCTCCACCGCTTCGGCGGCGTTCCATAAGGTATTTCGGTCTACATATTCCGGCGGGGCGTTTGCCGGGAGCAGGATTTCATTGTGAACGATACCACGCTTTTCCGGGTAGTGCTTCACTTGCTGGTCATATTCACAGAACAGTTTTTCGCCACTCTGGTAAGCAGCGGCGGCAACCGCAGACTGCCGCTGGCTGCGCTGTACAATCGTGATTTTGTTGTGTGGACAGGGCATTTCGTGTCCCTCCTTTCTTTGATTCATGGATGGGGTGGTGTTTTACCACCTCATTTTGAGCAGAAAAAAAGCAGGAGACCTTTTTCAGATTTCCTGCTTGGTGTGCCGCTGTGTGGGCGGCGGGTATTTAGTTAAATATTAACTACTACTTAATGTTATAAACAGCTTCTATTGCTTGTGAGAAAAATTCAGAAGCACCTTTACCGTATTTT
Organism: Blautia sp. RTP21359st1_E11_RTP21359_211015; assembly: GCF_040910705.1. Classification (NCBI taxonomy): domain Bacteria; kingdom Bacillati; phylum Bacillota; class Clostridia; order Lachnospirales; family Lachnospiraceae; genus Blautia; species Blautia sp. RTP21359st1_E11_RTP21359_211015. The sequence goes on along the minus strand of NZ_JBDGAB010000009.1, from coordinate 87,129 downwards.
TCATCTATCATTGGTTTGATTTTTTCGTTGCGATAATATTGAGCCTGTGCCAGCATAAATTCTTCTTCATTTTTTATCTGAGAAAGTTCCTTCATAGCCAAACCATACTCTTTGACGATTTTATTAATTTCCAAAGAATTTACATCACAGTTTCTTTTTGCTATTAGTTTTTGCAAAATCCCTTCAATTCGTTTGTTATAGCTTTCAGCAACCTCCTTGCTAATAGGATTATTTGCAACAGATAAGAATTTCTCTTTTCCGCCATACCATTCAACAACCTTGGCATATCCCTTCTGCATTTCTTCTGATGAAACCACCTCAATATAATGTTTTTTCCATTCTTCAACGCTTCCAAATTCTTTGACTGCAAGATTTTTCATATTTTCTGGCATATGCTCGATCATAGTTTGGAACATTTCTTCCACTTCTGTTTTACTAAAAATCGCAAAGTCCATTTTATTATCTCCTTTCAGAATGTCATCAATGCTGTTAATCAATCGTTCCATGCGTTCTTTTTTTGCTACCAGCATTTTTCTCTGCATTTGCAAAATTTGATTTCTTTCAAGAACTGGATTTTCCATAACAGCTTTGATTTCTTTCAGCGGAATATCAAACTCACGAAAAAACAAAACCTGTTGTAATGTTTCCAATGCCTTATCGTCATAAAGCCGGTATCCCGCATCACTTTTTTTCGTTGGTTTTAACAAGCCAATTTCATCATAATAGTGAAGCGTGCGAACGCTGATACCTGTTAAATCTGATATTTCTTTTACCGTCCTCATAACTGCTGACCTCCTGTTCTTGATAAGATAACTTTATTCTATGACGTTCCGTAAGAGTCAATAGGTATTTTTGATTTTTTTCAGTATAACATTTTTCTGTCTTTATCAAAAGATAGAGAAGTTCTTCAACTATACTTGTCGGCTGGGAATAGCTGCAAGGCAAGGTGTCCCCAGATGGCAAGTCCATAAAAGCGTAGCGTCCCCTGTTTGATTTGGAGCAAACCATGACTGCGGAAGCCGACATTCTGTCGGCTGCTGCGGCATTCGCCGAGTGAATATGCAAGCATATTCGTTCGGCTCATTGCTCGCACAAATCACAGCCCTCCGGCGAGGAGCCTTCGGAGAACGCAATGCACCAACCTCTGGGTGGTGTATAATTGCGCCCTTAGTAAACTAAGGGGTTTCCGGTTTCTCCCGCTCCAGCAGTTTTTTCAATAGTTCCTGTGTGTCCTGTCTGTGAAAAATGAGTTTCAACAGCAGCATGACATCATCATCTGTCAGGCGTTCCGGCTCTTGCAGAAAACTTTCCAGCATACCGCCACGAGTACAGAGCCGGTGTGTCCGTTCCTTTCGGGTAAGCTGCTTCAACTGGTGCTTCAACGCCTTTTCATCATTGATGGCTTTCCGCAGTTTCTTTTCACTTTTTTCCAGCTCCCGGTTGAGCTTTTCCAGCTTTGAGGTATCAGACAAGGGCAGCATCCTCCTTTCCCGGTATCAGCACATAAATCCGGTTTGGTTCTCCAACGCCCTGACGCACCCGCATAATAAGTCCGGCGGTTTCCAGTTCATTCAGAGAACGCTTGACCGTCATAGGGCTGTGGGACAGGACTGCGGCAATGGCTGTGACAGGGAAGCAGACAAACAGGATTCCGTTCTCGTCCTCCTGCCCTTTGGAGCGCATAGCGTCCAACATCCGGCAGTACATAACCTTTGCGGTGCTGCTGACTGGAAATCCTGTCAACGCTCTGGGAAATGGCATACAGGGCGGCAATGGTGTGTCTATCGTCATAAATTCAAAATTCATTCGGTGTGTTTCTCCTTTTTCTTTGCTCGTTTGGATAAATAACGGGGGCAGTCAATCACAACCGCCCGGAAGCTCTGCCTGCACCCATGCTGGCATTTCCGGCATAATTCGTTGTAAGTGACACGCCCCCGGTCATTGAGATAAAAGGAAAGCTCATGCTTGCAATCCTCCCAATGCGTATTGTAAAGAACTTGATCATGTGGCCAACTGATTACATATATTTGAAAATATATAATCTTAGTGATATCAAATAAAAAACGCGAATATTCCAGTGCTTAATAAGCCACTGATATTCGCGTTTCTTATTATCCTAACCACTTGAAAGATGGATAGTATCTTACAACAGCTTTCCCCACAAGCTGGTCAAATCGCACGAATTTGTTTTTCCATGAACGTGAATCCTTCGAATCATTCCGGTTATCACCAAGCATGAAATAACAGTTTTCCGGAACTGTATATGGACCATAACTTCCGATCATTTTCTCCGGAATGAAAGAGTCATCCAATGGAGTGGGTGAACCATCAATGTAAACTTTCCCATCCTTAATTTCCACTACTTCTCCCGGCAGTCCGATCACTCTTTTGATAAAAAGACGACTTTCATCATCTGGGTATTTGAATATTACAATATCAAATCGCTCCGGGTCCTTGAACTTTTCAGAAATTTCATAACCGAACAGATTAAGATTAATTCCATACGCAAGCCGAAAGCCGAAAAGGCGGTCTTTCACCATAAGTGTTTTTTCCATGGAGGGTGAAGGGATTTTTGCGTTAATCAAAACAACATTATTGATAACCAGAGTAATTGCCACTACTATTACAATCAATTTCACATAGCCTAACAGTTCACGCCAGATTTTCATATTCTCCACCTCACCGTTCTTCATCATTCATATATCTGAACAATCTTTTGTCATATTTTGCTTCCTGGTACCAGCCAATTCCGATCATGACCACGCCTAATACAATGGTAACCGTTCTGACCATTGTATCAGCTGAAAACAGGCAGGTGATTACAATTCCAGTTCCTGCACCTGTAAAAAAGTCAATAACAGACTTTTCACGTTTCAATGATCCAAGCACTCTTTCTTTATCCATGGTTTTTACCATTTTGACATCTTCCTTTATTAAGACATCGAGAGAAATATCAAAACGGTTGCTGATGTCTATGAGAATCTGCAGATCCGGATAGCTCTTTTCATTTTCCCAATTAGATACAGTCTGTCTGGTAACATGAAATATTTTTCCAAATTCCTCCTGGGTCAGTCCCTTTTCTTTTCGTATTTTTAATATCTGCGTTCCAATGTTCATATTGCTCTGCTCCTGTTCTTCCAATCGGTTTTGCTTTCTCACCTGGATTATATAAAAATTTCTGCCAAATGAAAAGCAATTTACCTTTTACAGCGAAAAAAACAGGTATGCAAAGCTTCTTTGACATGGGATTTTTGAAAACAGATTCACGTTTCTCTACCTAATCTGAATCCTTATTTTATCCCCGACAGGTGTCCAACCAGATTCTGCAGTGATTTCACCTGTAGCTCCATCATAATATGCGCTTTCTTCGGTTCCGTAATCTTCATCCGTTTTATCTGCTGCGTCGGTATTTTCTTTCTGGTCTGTATCGTCTTGAAGCCTTACTTCTGTGGGAGCATCTGCCCCTCCGATAATTTGAGTTTCAACCTGATCCTCTGCATCTGACGGATTTTCTCCCTCCAAAGTATCCTCTGGAACTTCTTCTACCTCTTCTGTAGTCTCACCAATTTCTACAAAATCGTCATCACCCCAGACAGTGTCTGCAGCAGCCATGTAAGGTTCTCTGGTATAAAGCTGTAATTCCAGATAATCGCTGTCAATATCCGGGAGCAAAAGAACCGGACCGTCAGAATCCAGCTGATACATGCCCCAGAAACTGGTTTTAAAACTCCATTGAGTTTTACTATCTGCTGCCGAATTACTGCGCAGTTCATACTGTACCTGATTTCCTTTACTGTCTGTCCCCATAAGCATCATCTCATTACCATTATACAGCTTTTCCTCAAGTTCTTCCGGAATTTCTGCCTTAATTATACTTTGCAGTTTATTCATGGAAAAGTCTGTTAATTTTACGGTTCCTTCTTCTGTTTTAACAGAAACATCTTCCAGCTTTTTATGAACTGTCTGTTTCATAAGCTCCTCATGGGGAATAGAAAAATCAAACTCAAACTCTGCGAAATAATCTTCGCCAAGATTTTCATTTTGATAGGCACCGAGTACCAAATGTACTTCTGGATTTTCTCCCAAATCACCATCAAGGGAAAACCGGGATTCCAGAACAGCATCATAGACATTTTCATCCAGTCCAGTATTTAGCAAATCTTCGTCCGAATATGGCAGAAGGTGTCCGCTTTCGTATTCTTCAATTTTCTGTCCATTTATTGTAGTTTTCTGATAATCAATGTCAAGCTGTGTATTGGCAAAGGTCCAGTCATCCTGGACATCATCCGTGTCCTTTTGCCCGGAAGATGTTTTTTCTGCATGCACCTTTGTTAACAGAACCCCATTATCCAGAACAACTTCTTTTAATGTTACAGTAATTCCTTTGTCTTCCTTAGAGGTATTCAACACTTCCGTATAAGATTCAATGCCTTTTGGGAAACCAAGGGTTTCTCCTATGGACAATGTAATATTTTTTATTGCAGCCTGGATATGTGGATTAGAAAAGATAACAGAACCCAAGGTGACGATCACACAGGCAGCTGCTGCTTTGCTCCACCCTTTTGGTCTCCGGTTTTCCTTTTTTTCACTCCATTCCCGCTCTGCTTCCTCTATATATTTCGGATCAATATTACCAAATTCTTTTGAAAAATCAAACTTTTTCATATGCGTCCTCCTTCTTTTTCCAACAGTTTCAACAGCTTTTTCCGGTTTCTGTATAAATTCATTTTCACGCTTCCCGCTGACATATGATGCCTTTTGGATATTGCAGAAACAGGATCTAAAAACCAGTATCTTCGTACAAAAATATTTCTGTCCTTTGGAGACATTTCTTCCAAAAAACGATTTATGGTTTCCATCAGTTCTTTTTCCGCCAGCTGTTCTTCCACGGTATAAGTTACATTTAGCTGCTCCATTTCCTCCATAACATCTGCCATATGAACATCCGGGCGCTTGCCTGCAAACTTTTTCCTTAAGCGGTCAATACTAAGATTTCTTGTAATCCGACCGCAAAAGTGTGCCAATACAGAAGGATGCGTAGGAGGAATCTGTGACCATACCGAAAACCAGGTATCATTCAGACATTCCTCGGCATCTTCTCTATTCGCCAATAAATTCCAGGCAATCTTGTAGCAATAGGGGTGATACTTAGTACTCAATTCTATAATTCCATTCTCATCTCTTTTCAAAAACAGGTTTATAATTTCATCATCATTCATTTACAGGTTGTCCTCCGGGTTTCTTTAAGATAAAAGTCACTGTCCATAATCTGACCAGCAACAGATAAGGCGCCTTTTTGAATAAAAAAATTTCCATTCATATTATATATCGTAAAAAATAGTGGATGGTAACAAAAAAATTTAATTTTTTTCAGTTGAGATCCAAACTACAGTTTTGGTTTTCAGAAGATTACCTTTTAGAGGTAAAAATAATGAAAAGCAGCCGATATTCTCATTTTATAAATCATGAGATACCGGCTGCAACTGCTGTTATAAAATATTTAGTCCAATAAAACTCCCTCTATTTGTATTTTTTAGAAAAGATTTGCACGTCTAACTCATCACTGAAATAACGAGAATGCGACGCACAATTATTCAAGTCGTTGAGTCACTCTTGAAAGTAAAACCGTATTACACTTGTAAAAAAGGTCTGCCGCTTCTGCACTCAGATTTTTTAGCAAGTGTAATATTCTACATATTCCTGAACTCTCCTTATGGAGTAACATATCACTGATATGGACAAACAGATACCTTTCGACGATCAATCAGTCTATTAATTGTTTTTAGTAGCAACATCAAATTGAATCAATTTCTTTATATAACTTTATTAATTGCCTAAGCAAATTTTCATATTCTTTTATTGTCTCATCCGAGTCAGACTCTTTTACTATATCCTTGTCATTTCGTAGATTAGAAATTTCAAATGGGTATTGGTTCAATAATTTGATTGTTTCTTTGCAATTTGGGATTAATTGATTTCTTTTATTATATGGAATCGCATTTATGCGCTCTCTTAAATTATGCCGCAGATTGTATGCAAGCCAGTCTGCCGTATCAAAAAAAGCACGATATTCATGTCCATATGCTTTCTCAAGATTTCCTTTGATATAAGAATAGTAATCGTATCCTTCCGGCACTTTTTTGGTTGTGCTAGCAAAAATCCTTACAATATGATCATATGCATCCCGGTGCTCTTTTAATGGCTGAATCAATGCATCCCCATTTTCTGATATTTCTTCGGCTGTAAGTAGATAAATTTTGGTTTTTTGATGTAATTGATATATCTTTTTCCACAACAGTCCAATCTCATCGTTTTGCATTAGATTAAAAACATTTTGTTCAGCCATTTAAAATACCCCGCTATTGAATTAATGAATTTTTAACTTTGACTCCTTTTCCCTCATTACCAGAAACGATTTTTCATCTAGAATACGGTCACCAAAAATCCGCCAGGATCCACGTCGCTTTATTCGGTCCGCTTTAATAGTGGAGATTTGTCCGTTTTCACAGTCTCTTGAAAAAAATTTCCTATATTTAAAAGTTTCTATTATCCCCCATAGAGTTCCTGCAACTATAAAAAAAAGAAGTACTGCTACAGCTTCAATCATAAATATTCTCCTTATCATCCCAGTTACATGCATCGTCACAATCGGACTGCATCCCAAGGTCTTTTGGTTCGATCACATTTCTTACACTACTACCTGCACTATATTTTTCTCTTCTGTAAATTATGCTAAGATGAACAAATGTTTCTCTGTAAAGTAACAAAAGAATAAATCCAACAAATATACAGGATAGTAATATAACTCCTTTACTAGATGCCACAGACTGCAATTGTGGATTTCCAAGGAAGCAAACTGCTGAAATCAAATCAATCAATGCAAGCAAAAACGTAATTCCCTGCAATAAATTCACTTGAAATACCTGTTTTTTCTTTGCAATCGAACACCCAGCATCATACATATTGTTAATTGCCTGCAATAATATCGTAATATAAAATGGTTTTATATCTGTCATGCTAAACTCTTCCTCCAATAATCCGAAAGTTTCTATACAAACAAATAGAGTTTTATCATAAAAGTCCCAAATACCATTGTCAACGGATTTTTCGTATATTTATATTTTTACCGTCTCATAACCAACTCTCTCACTTCGAACATGTAGCAAAAAATCTATCATACCAGATAAGGAATGTCAAAACTGTCCAGATTTTACGGCTGTTATCTGCCTTTTTCTCTTTGTGCTCTTTCAGAAGTAAAAGAAGCTTATCTGTATGAAAAAACTCTTCTGCTTCTTTCGAGGTAAATAACTCCTTTACCCTCTGATACCAGTCATCCTGCCGCAGCCACACACGGATTGGAATTGGAAAACCAAGTTTCCTACGTTCATCGGTTTCCTGTGGAAGAAATTCTGAAACAGCTTTACGGAAAATATATTTGGTTGTACCCGCTGCAATCTTGGCTTCCTTCGGAAGCTTTGCTGCAAAGTCAAAAACTTCTTTATCCAGAAATGGTACCCTGACTTCCAATGAATGTGCCATGCTCATTTTATCTGCTTTCTGCAAAATATCGCCAGGAAGCCAGTAGCTCAGATCTACAGACTGCATTTTTTCCATGTCTTGAAGTGATCCTCTGTTTTCTGACTCAAGTTGTTCAAAAAATGGTCTTAAATATTCCTGTGTGGAAGGTCCTGTTACTTTATTTTTCAAAATCTGCGCTTTCTCTTTTTCACGGTAAATATATGCATTTCCGATGAAACGTTCTTCCACTTTCATTCCTGCACGGATAAGGAAATCTCGTCCCTTCACATCCGGCAGCTTTGCAGCCAGTTTTCCAATTACACGTCTGACACCAAATGGAATCCAGTCAATTTTTTTCAATGATTCCGGTTCTCTGTAAATATTATATCCACCGAAAAGCTCGTCTGCTCCTTCTCCGGAAAGAACAACCTTGACATGACCTGCAGCCTCTTTTGAGAGAAAGTAGAGTGCAACGGCAGAAGCATCAGCAAGGGGCTCATCCATATGATACATAACATCTGGAAGGGCATCCCAGAATTCCTGCTTGGATATGATTTTCACATGGTGTTTTAAACCAGCTTTTTCTGCCACTTTGGCAGCTTTGTTTACTTCACTATATCGGTCTCCCTCATCGAATCCCACTGTAAATGCCTGATCTGCACCAGAGGAAGAAGCCAGATAACCGGAATCCACTCCCCCGGATAAAAACGCGCCGACTTCCACATCACTTAACATATGGTGCTCCACTGAATCCTTTAAATTCTCTGCAAGCTGATTCCGCAGCTGCTCCATATTCGTCTTACGGTCCCATTGGCCTGGTGCAAGCTTTGTTTTGAAATAAGTCTTTATCTCATAGTTTCCGTTTTTATATAAAAGCATATGACCTGGCATAAGCTTATAAATCCCCCTGAAAAAAGTTTCTTCCAGAGGGGAATATTGAAATGACAAATACTGCTCCAGTGCCTTCTGATTTACTTTCCTTTCATAGCCTGGAAATGCAAGGATACTCTTAATTTCAGAAGCAAATACAAAGTGTCCATCTATTTCGGCATAGTACACAGGCTTAATTCCAAAAAAATCCCTTGCAAGCATCAAACTCTGCTTCTGTTCATTCCATACAGCAAACCCAAACATTCCCCTGAGCTTATCCAGTGCCTTCTCCCCATACTGCTGAATAGTATTTATCAGAACCTCCGTGTCAGAATGAGTACAGAAAGAAATGCCGAAAGCCTCAAGTTCTGCCCGCAGTTCCTTATAATTATAGATTTCTCCATTAAAAACAATATGAAGGTTTCCGTCCGCACTTTCCATAGGCTGCTGCCCATCTTCTAAATCAATAATACTAAGTCTTCGAAAGCCCAGCGTGATCTTCTCCCTGCAAAAAGAGCCCTCACTATCCGGGCCCCTATGCTCAATAGCTTTCATCATCCTTTCAATTACTGTCTTCTGATCCTGTCTGTAACCTGTAAATCCACAGATTCCGCACATTTTATCCTCCGTATCTATTTGATGTAGTTTATACGCTGCAGCAACTTTTTTATCACAAGTGAATCCCACATGGTCACATCGTAATCATAGTGGTCTGTGAGTCTGCGCCTCAGCTTGTGTTCTCCCTTCTTTTTCTACCTTTGTAGAAATCATCTCTAATTCTACATCTGTAGAATTAGAAAGTCAATCCCATTTTCTACAATTGCAGAATCTATGTCATATATTTGATTACCCGTCATGACATACCCCAATAACTCAGATCTTACAGATTTACAAACGGTATGAATGCCTCACTGCTGACAAAATGAAAAGCCGGAAAAACGGTCTTTTGTTACAGAGCCATTTTTCCGACTGTATGGTTACCTATATTTAGTCAACTACCCATCACCTAAAGGTAATGGGCTTGGCAGACTTAGCCAAAAAGAACCGATATCAGTCTTGCAAAGACCTTGTATCGGTTCTTTTTGTATTTTCTCATTATCTAATTATGGGAGGATTTTTCTGTATCACCGAAAAAACTTTTATTCCCGCACTTCAAGCCACTGGTCAATATTCCCAAAATGTACCGCCTGCAGGTTATCTACATCAACCAGTTGCGGGAAGCTATTTCTGATGATCATGACACCATTTTCCTTATCCTGTTTTTCTCCACCGCCAGCGATGCCTCCCATGGTCCTATCAAGTGTTAAAACCGTTCCATCTTTATAACGCACCTGGTCAATACTAGTTCTGGCATAAAGATCCATGCCATAGTCCGTACCTGCGTACTCAAATTTGTTTTTTTCATCTTCATACACCTTCATAGCTTCATCATAATCAAGATATAATGACCATAAAAGGGGCGTTACTTCCATTTCTTTCACAGTGATTTCATAACCTCCAAAATCACATTTCCGGTTCACTTTCAGAGTTGTCGGAGGCTTTACTGCACCCAAGGTCCATTTAAAGTCCCATGTTCCATCTGTAATGACTGTCTTATCATAATCTTCTTCCTCCGTAAGATTCTTTAATGTAATTTCTACTGTTTTATTACTCAGATCATAATCACCGTCATAAGATATACAGGCGTTAAAATACTTAAGATGTGCAGAATTTTGATCTGTTTTCAGTAACACATCCTGTCCTACCCCAGTATTGAAACTTCCAAATCTGTTATCGTCCACTGCATATACTTCCTTTCCATCGATCTTAAAATGTGTCATCTCCTCAAAAGAAGTATGATCAGTCATAGAAATACTGTCCTCTGTTTTCACTTCAAAAAAAGCATACAGGAATCCCTGATCCTGAATAGAATCTGTCAGGGTAACCGTCACACCATTTTGTGTTACAGACTGGTCTATATTCTGAATATAAGTTGATTCCTGCAGTGTCTCCTGCTGTTCCTCCGATGGATCCAGTCTTTTCACCAGGTAATCATTCCATTTAAAGAACTCTTTTGCAGCCACAGTAACAGCCATACCAGTACAGATTACTGCTGCTGCAATCAGTAATCGTCCACTGATTTTTTTCTTTTGTATTTTTTATCAACTGAATCCGCCTGTTCAATCTGTTTTAGTGTATCTTCAAATTTATTATGAAAACCCTGTGGTACTTCCGGTGCGATATGATTCCATTTCTTCTCTAACATGACATTTTCCCCTTTCCTGTTATTCTCTTTAATTGCTTGCTGTTTTTCCCAGTTGCCGTTCTTTTCTCTTCTTCGGATAACTGCACCTTCAAAAACTCTCTTGCACGTGAAAGTCTGCTTTTGATCGTTCCTTCCGGAATATCCAGAGCCTCACTGATCTCTTTCAATGAAAATCCTTCTAAATAATACAATGTTACCAAAACCCTCAGATCCTCCGGAAGTTCCATAATCGCCATATACAGATGACTGTATCTGTCCTCCTCAGTCATTTTCATATTGTCCATATATTCTTCATATGGAATAACATTTTTTCTTTTCCGAAGAATCCCTTTGCATTCATTGATCAATATCCTTGTGATCCATGTTCGGAAATATTTTTCTTTCTTTAAAGTGGGAAGTTTTTCATATGCCTTAAGAATTGTTTCCTGCACAGCATCCCCACAATCAGAGTCATTCTTCAGAATGGACTTCGATATATGATACAGCATGGCTTCTGCATCCCGGACCTCCTTAATAAATACATCTTTTGTCATAACTTTGTCTTCTCCTTTTGTCCAGCTGGATTACTACTCATGTTTACTTTTACACTAATTAGATGCATCGGAAAGGAAATCGGTTCTCATAAAAGTATTTTTTTCCGTTGTCTCTTCCATTGCCAACGAAATATCCACTTTTTTTAATCTCTGTTCTGTTTGTGTTTTTTATGTAATTCCGTAATATATTCCTCAAGCTTCTCTTTGTCTTGCTCTTCACAGGCGACCAAAACCAAACACTGCTTAGATCAATCCGATATGCTTTTACTGTTTTCTCACCCAGTTTCTCTGTATATGTGCAATGAAAGATGAGATACTTTATCCCCATTCCAGACAGGTACGCAGAGCATGACTCTCACAAAGCAGTGTCCATTCAGATAGTTGGAACCGTTGTGTGCGGCTCAGTATAGATAATATCAGCAGAAATAAGGTATCTGCTGTCGGAACAGAAAAAGTTTCAAAATAGATCAAAAAATATTGCTGAAGTCTGCCTATCAGTGTTTTTTCGCTGTATAATGTTTTTGCCGTACAGGTTCACTTTCCTTTGTAATGTTTTATGCCAAATTCATTATACATCAGGAAATCCTGTACGATATTTTTTTATAGAAAAGTTGTAAAGTAGTGTATCAATATCATAATTTTCTAAAATTGAAACTTTTTGCTCTTTGACAGGATATATAAGAATGTAAAGGTTAAAAGCTTTTAATTTTTGAAAATATTAAAAAGAAAGTAGGATTGATATGACAGATGAAGCAGAAATTTTGCAGCGTCTCAGGAACAGAGAAAAAAATTCAATAGATGAAGCAATCCGAATTTATACGCCGTATTTGAGTACTGTTTTGTATCATATGGCCGGCAATTCACTGCCGAAAGAGGATATTGAAGAAATTGTGGCAGATGTGTTTGTTGTACTTTGGAAGAATACCGGGAGGATAGATTTGCAGAAAGGTACATTACGGTCATATCTTGCTGCTGTTGCCCGGAATTTTGCTCTGAAACGGATAAACAGAAAGATGGATCATACATCTCTTGAAGATATTGAGCTGTCAGATGGCAAAAATTTCATGGAAGAGAATTTTCACAATAATTATGTATGGGAAACAGTTATGAGCCTTGGCGAACCTGACAGCGAGATTTTTGTAAGGCGGTATAAATTTGATGAAAAAATCAAGGATATTTCAAAAGCAATGGGACTTAATATTTCTACAGTTAAGACCAGACTTTCAAGAGGAAAAAGAAAACTCAGAAAAATGTTATCGGATGCGGAGGAAAAATTATGAGAAGAAAAAATTTGCTTAAAGAATTGGGAATACAAAAACAGGCAGATATTTCATGCAATGCTCTTGATATTGATACAGAGAATGTCAGACAGAGAGTTTATGCAAAACTTGACTTCGCAGATACAGAAAGGAAGCAAACGACTATGAGATCAAAAAAGAAAATATTACCTTTGTTGATAGCTGCAACACTTACAATTGGAGTTACTGCTATGGCAGCAACAGGAAAGATTTCAATGTGGACAGGTTCATCTGCATCACGTGCTGATTATACATCTCTTCCAACGTCAGAACAGATTACAAAGGATATTGGGTATAGACCGGTATTGATTGATACCTTTGAGAACGGGTACTGCTTCAAAGAGGGCAGTATTATAAAAAACAGTTTTAAGGATGGCAATGCAAATGTAATTGAGAATTTTAAATCTGTGTCCTTTGATTATCAGAAGAATGGAGATGTTGTATCGTTTGAACAGCAGAAATTTAACTCAAAACTTACTCCGTCAGGTGATATTATTGCCACTGTAAATGGAACAAATTTGTATTATGTACATTATATAAATAAAGTGGTATCAGATGATTACGAATTGACAGAACAAGATAAAAAAGACCAGTCCAGTGGAAAAGTTGTATTCAGTTACGATGACAGTGCTTCTCAGATTGAAGTCAGTCAGGTTCAAAGCGTTAACTGGAATAAGGATGGCATCCAGTATGATTTGCTGCAAATAGATGGAAAATTATCTGCCGGAGAACTTGCAGATATGGCGAGAGAGGTTATTAATAACAGAAGATAAAGAAAAAAGATGGTGGATTCAGTCCGGTTCACCATCTTTTTGTAACTGTTGTGGAAATACCTGTATCGCAGCTGATGCATAATATGTTATAATTTACAGATAGTGTAGCTGTCCAGAACTTTTATAGTTAAAATAAAAGTACAGCCTTTCGATTCATTCAATTAGCTGTACTCTCATTTCCTAGATTGACATGATCCAGCAAAGGGATTGCGTAATTGATATCGTTACGCTGCCCTTCACGGATCATAAAATAAACCGGATAACCGTATGCATCTACAACTGCATGGATTTTTGTGCTGGCTCCACCACGGCTGTGTCCGATTTCGTTTGGAGGCCCCCTTTTTTTGCTCCAGCATTATGCTGATGAGCTTTGACGATAGAAACGTCCATTGACAGTTCTGTTAATTCGGCTTCTAAGCTCAAAACACGAAAAATATTATCAAGGGTGCCGTCTTCAATCCATTTACGGAAACGGGAATAAACCGTTTGCCAGGAGCCATAACGTTCTGGAAGGTCTCGCCATGGAGCTCCGCTACGAGCAATCCAAACAATTCCATTCAGAATTGTCCGGCTGCATTTTTGTGGGCATCCCTGTTTTCCAGAATTTTCAGGCGGCAGTAATGAAGCTATACGGATCCATTCTTCATCGGTTAATTCGTATCGTCTCAACATAATTTTTCAATTCTATCATAAAAGGATTTTGGGTTCAAGATGGGGTAATGAGAAATTTTCTATTCGGATGTCCTGTTTATTCTTTATGATCATTCCAATACATGCGACAGTGCAGTGCCCTTTCCGGAAATAATAAAACGGCTTATATCTTCATGCTCCAGTTCAAAATTGGTGTCCAGGGCTATCCTTTCGCCTGATAGTTTTCATACAGTTCAGAAAAGAAGCTGTTCTTTCAGTTTCCATTTTCTGTTCCTGGAAGTAAAGGCTGCCTCCACAGAATTCAGAAGCAGCAGCCTTTTCTGCTCCTGGGTAAGATTTAACAGAGATTCCATATATCGGAATTCCCGGGAAAGGGTTGTTCTTTCAATCGCCGGATCGTCGGTATTTAAGGTTACCTTAAGTCCCATTTCGAGAAATGCTTTCAGCGGATAAGCAGACATTTCTTCCACAGCTTTTGTCTGGCGGTTGCTTGTAGGACACATTTCCAGAAAAACGCCCGTATCTTTTACAAGCTGTATCACTTCTTCATTACCTGTGATCCGCACGCCGTGGCCAATCCTGGCCGCACCCATATGAATGGCCGTTCTTACATCGCCGGCATCACCGGCCTCGCCTGCATGGATGGTAAATGGAACCTGATATTCTCTTGCTTTTGCAAAAAGCGCCTCGTAATTTTCTGTTGGAAAGAGTGCCTCGGCTCCTGCAAGATCGATAGCAACCACGCCGCCATCTTCAACAAGATATTTTTTTGCCAGCTCCAGAGTTTCCAGATTTTCTTTCTGGTTAAGATCACCGCGCATACAGCATAAGATCAGATTACCGGGGATGGGAGCTCTTTTCAGACCACGTAATGCAGCATGGATCGCTGTTTCCTGAGTCATTTCCTTCTGTGTATGGAGCTGTGGGGCAAAACGAAGTTCTGCGTAGATCACACCGTCTTCTTTCATTTCAGAAAGGATAAGATAAACAGCCTCTTCCAATGCCTCTTCTGTCTGAAGAAGAGAAAGAGGCAGGTCAAAGCATTTCAGAAAATCATTGAGATTTTCGCAGGTATCCGGCACAGAAAGGAGAGAAAGAAGCTCTTCATCTGTGGCAGCCGGAAGCGTGATCTGCTGCAATGCGGCAAGTTTTCTGGCTATCTCTGTGGTAATGCAGCCGTCCAGATGTGCGTGGAGATCGATGTAGTGATCAATTCTATTTTCTGTTTTCATAGGCGCTAAGTACCTCCCTGGTTGGATTTATTCTTATCCCTGAAATGGTTTTGCGTTTCTTATGGTATCTGTCGGAAGGAAATATTAAGGTGAATTCCGGGTTATATTTCCTGTGTGGCTTTTTTTAACCAGGATTGCTCTTCTTCATTCAGATACGGAGAAATCTTTTCGTATACAAGGGCATGATACTGATTGAGCAATTTGCGCTCTCCTGCTTCCATCTGTTCCGGATCGATACCTTCCAGATCAAATGGGACCAGAGTCAGTGGCTCAAATTTCATAAACTGGCCGTAAGATGTTTTTTCGGCTTTTTTGCAAACTACAAGATTTTCGTGACGGATGCCGAATTCATTTTCCGCATAATATCCTGGTTCATCGGAGGTGATCATCCCTTCTTCCAGAACAGGAGCCGGAAGCTCGGCAGGGCTTTTCCAGCGGAAGCTCTGCGGTCCTTCGTGTACATTGAGAAGATAACCTACGCCATGGCCGGTTCCGTGGTTGTAATCCTCTCCCATAGCCCAGAGAGGTCCTCTAGCCAGGGCATCCAGATTCAGGCCGGTACAGCCGTAACGGAATTTTGCTGCTGCTAGGTTCAGGTGTCCACGGAGTACTGCTGTGAAATATTTTTTTTCTTTTTCAGTAACCGGGCCAAGTACAACGGTGCGGGTGATATCAGTAGTGCCCTCCAGATAATGTCCGCCTGTATCCATCAGAACCAGCCCTTTTGGCTCCAGTGGAATATTGGTTTCTTCTGTTGCACTGTAATGGACAATGGCTCCATGTGCACCGTAGGCAATGATGGGATCAAAGCTGTTTCCCTGAAAATTCTCCTGTACGGAACGGAATTCATAGAGCTTATCAGCAGCGGAAAGCTCGGTGATCTCCTTCATTCCCACATTCTTCTTCAGCCAGTGGATAAACTTCACCATTGCAACGCCATCTTTAATATGGGCTGTCTTTTCATTCCGGACTTCGGTTTCATTTTTGATGGCTTTTGGGAGAAGGGTCAGATTTTCACCGTCCAGGATCGTTACCGTCTTTGGAATACTGCTGACCAGCCGGCTGTTTACATTGTTTCTGGAAAGAAATACCTTTTTCTCTTCGGGGATTGTCTGTACATAGGTGTAAATATCATCATATGGATAAATGGCAATACCGTCTTTGGAAAGTGCTTCCTTAACAGAATCCGAAAAGGCTTTTTCATTGACAAAAAGACGGAGCTCACTGTCATCCAGCACAAGATAGGAAAGAACTACCGGGCAGCAGTGGATATCATTTCCGCGGATATTTAAAAGCCATGCAATGTCATCAAGGGAAGTGAGGATAAAGAGGTCTGCGCCCTTCTCTTTCAGTTTGCTGCGGATCTCACGGATCTTGTCTGCTCTGGATCTTCCGGCCCATTTTTCGGATAATTCCATTACCGGTTCACAGGAAAGTGCTGGACGATCATCCCAGATATTTCCGATGAGATCCTCATTTACAGAAAAATGTACCTGTTTTTTTTGAAGGATTCTTTCTAGCGTCTCTGCTTCTTCTGCGCTTACGGTACGGCCATCGAAGCCGAGACACATTCCCTCTTTCAGATTTTCTTCCAGGAATTTGTGGATCGTTGGTACGTCCGGTTCTCCCATCTTAAACAGAGTAACCGGAGTTCCCTCTAACTGCTGTGCAGCCTGGATAAAATATCTTCCGTCTGTCCAGAGTCCGGCCATGTCCTGCATGATCACGGCAGTTCCGGCAGAACCGGTAAATCCGGTGATGTATTTTCTGCATTTAAAATAATCCCCAACATACTCAGAACCATGAAAATCATCGGTCGGAACCAGATAAGCATCGATTCCCTTTTCCTTCATTTGTTTTCGAAGAGCTGTGATCCGTTCTGTAACTGTCATAATCTTATGCCTCCTCTGTATAACTGTTCTTTATCGCAAAGCCATGATCCATAGGGCCGTTTCCCTTTCCCAGATCCAGCATGGCAGCAAGGGCTCCGGAAATATAGTCCTTGGCACGGTTTACAGATTCCACCATGGAAAATCCCTTTGCAAGGTTGGAAGTGATGGCCGAGGAAAGAGTACATCCTGTTCCGTGGGTGTTGGGATTGTCGATCCTTTTTCCCTCAAACCACTGATATGTTCCATTCACATAGAGAAGATCATTGGCATCATTGAGCTTATGTCCGCCCTTGCAGAGAACTGCACAGTGATACTGCTCGGAAACCTGTTTTGCAGCTTCGATCATATCATCGGCGCTTTTGATCTTCCGTCCGGTAAGCACCTCGGTTTCCGGGATATTGGGGGTGAGAAGATCTGCAAGAGGGAACAGTTCTTCCTTCAGAACATCCACCGCTTCCTCACTGATCAGTCTTGCACCGCTTGTGGCAACCATAACCGGGTCCACCACGATATTTTTTGCCCGATACTGTCGGAGCTTTCCTGCGATCATATGGATCAGATCACTTTCGGAAACCATTCCGATCTTTACTGCATCCGGAAAGATATCCGTAAAAATACAGTCCAGCTCCTGACCCAGGAACTCTGCGGTTGCATTCTGGATGGCTGTGACACCGGTGGTGTTCTGGGCAGTCAGCGCGGTGATGGCACTCATGGCGTATACTCCGTTTGCCATCATGGTTTTAATATCGGCCTGGATCCCGGCTCCTCCGCTGGAATCGCTGCCTGCGATGGTTAATGCTGTTTTCATCTTTGGTTTCCTCCGTTTTCTGTGAATATATGGTTCTGTAACTCTGTCAGATCCCGACAGTAGATATAGGCATCCTTTTTCAGCTGTTCCTGATCCGGTTCTCCCAATGCGTCATAAATACCGGCAGTCAGAAATCCTGCATTTCCGGCAGTCTGCAACGCGTAGAGTGAATCCTCCACAACCAGCGTCCGGGATGGCTCCGTTCCCAGTGCTTCTGCAGCTGTAAGATAGACCTTCGGAGAATGTTTGCTTTCTCCGATCTCACTGGTGGTATAGATTTTATCAAAAAAGGAAAGAAGTCCGTTTCTTTCCAGCGCCCGGCAGATATGTTCCCTGGGGCTTGAGGTTGCCACCGCAGCCGGGATTTTCTGTTCTGCAAGGCATTGAAGAAGTTCTCTGGCACCTGATTTTGCCGGGACCTCTTCAAAATAGTATTTACGGATCCGGGATTTCAGATCCATCACGATCTTTTCTTCGGAATACGCAAGAGTAAACCTGTTTTTCAGCCAGTCCGCTCCCTGCTCCATACTCATGGGAAAAAGGATTTCGTCCATTTCCGCAACCGGCTGATATCCCAGATCTGTAATATATCGTTTTCCAAGCTCCTTCCAAACAGAGAGCGAATCCAGAAGGACGCCGTCTGCATCAAATATCACGGCTTTTATAGGAAAAATCATGTTTATACTCCTGAAAAATTTTTTTGTGATACTCTGTCATTGGAACATTACGAAATAATTTCCCATGACATAAAAAACTGATATAAAAAACGCGGATATATCACAAAAGATATATCCGCATTTATTATAAGCCGCAGATATCCAAAATGCAACCGGGAGTTAAGGAGGCTCATCTGAAACAGCAGCTCTATTTTCAAAACATTTTTTATTCTTTACCGTTAAAACAATATGTGCATACATTACAAGGATCGATCCCAATGGATTCCAGAAGATCATCCAGTCTGTGATAACGGAGAGTTGTAAAATTCTGCATCTTGCAGATATCCTGTACCATCTGCTCGTATTTCTCTGTATGCGGATCTGCATATTCATCCAGAACTTCCTGCGGACAGTTGGGGCCTTCTCTCTTCTCAATCACCTGACGGGTGATCAGCTCCATCTCAGATTTGGAACGTGAGAAGTTTAAATATTTGCAGCCGTACATGATTGGCGGGCAGGCAGGACGGACATGAACCTCTTTGGCTCCGCTGCGGTACAGAAATTCGGTTGTCTCGCGAAGCTGGGTGCCACGTACGATGGAATCGTCTATGAGAAGAAGTTTTTTATCCTTGATCAGCGCACGTACCGGGATCAGTTTCATTTTGGCAATAAGGTTACGCTGGTTCTGATTGGTCGGCATAAAAGATCTGGGCCAGGTTGGTGTATATTTAATGAATGGTCTTGCGTAAGGAATGCCGGATTCATTGGCGTATCCGATGGCATGGGCAATGCCGGAATCCGGAACACCGGCTACAATGTCCGGGTGCACGGAATCGCCGTCTCTTTTTGCAAGCATGCTTCCACAGCGGTAGCGCATCTCCTCTACATTTACACCTTCATAAGAGGCTGTCGGATATCCGTAGTAAACCCAGAGGAAGGAACAGATCTTCATTTTCTTTCCGGGCTCAACCAGAGTTTTGACTTCGTCTGCTGTTACGAATACGATCTCTCCGGGGCCAAGTTCTTTATAATCTTCGTATCCAAGGTTGATATAGGCATGACTTTCAAAGGAAATACAGTATGACCCCTCTTTGCGGCCAATTTCCACAGGAGTTCTGCCCATCTTGTCACGGGCTGCATAAATTCCGTCTTTTGTCATAAGAAGCAGAGTCATGGAGCCGTCGATCAGTCCCTGTACGTACTGGATACCTTCCACAAAATTGTCCTTTTCACAGATCAGTGCAGCGATCAGTTCGGTCACATTGACTGTTCCGTTGGTCATCTCCTGAAAATGTACCTTGGTCGTATCATACAGCTGCTGCAGAAGTTCATCATAATTATTGATCTTTCCCACAAAAGTGAGGGCAAAGCTGCCGATCCTGGAACTGAACAGAAGGGGCTGAGGCTCATAATCAGAAATACATCCGATTCCCATATTTCCCTTCATGGAACCCACATCTCCGTCAAATTTTGTACGGAAAGGCGTGTTCTCAATGTTGTGGATGGCACGGTCAAATCCATGTTCTCCGTAAACAGCCATACCTCCGCGGCGTGTTCCCAGATGAGAATGGTAATCCACTCCGTAAAAAAGCTCCAGTACACAGTCATCTTTCGATGCTACTCCAAAAAATCCGCTCATAATGCGCTCCTCTCTACTACTATGATGTTAACGATTTCTGTTATCGTTCCTATATCCATAATCGCTATCAGTATAGCATAAGAGAATTGAAAATAAAAACCAATTTGGCGGATAATCCTGCTTTTTCAGAATAAACTATAAAGATATTAGCCGGATTTATAGAAGTGGAAAAATTTTTCTGTATGAGACAAAAGAAACAGCTCCGCTTTTACAGAACTGTTTCTTTTGGCCATTTGGCAAATATGTGGTTTAAAAATCCGGTTTATTCCTGGGTGATTCCCTTAAACTCGTAACCGGCTTCCTTGATCACTTCTTCAACCTTTGCCTCGTCAACCTTCTCAGGTACAGAGAATACAGTTGTTCCGTTCTCGTGGGAAGAAACTACGTCTTCTGCTCCGAAAGCTGCCTGGATGGCTTTGTTTACGTGTGCCTCACAGTGTCCGCACATCATTCCTTCTACATTGACCGTTACCTTTACCATTGTTTTGTTCTCCTTTTCTTCTTTTATATTTTCATCATGACTGATGTGTAATGTTACCGGATTTTTGGTTTCTTTGTCTTTTGCTGCATTGTGGATCTGAAACAGATTCAGACGCAGTGCATTTGTTACAACACAGAAGCTGGAAAGACTCATGGCCGCAGTTCCGAACATTGGATTCAAGGTCCATCCGAAAAGCGGGATCCAGACACCTGCTGCAAGGGGAATGCCGATTATATTGTAGAAAAATGCCCAGAAAAGATTCTCATGGATATTCCGAAGTGTGGCGCGGCTTAAACGTACTGCCGCTGGAACATCGCTTAACTGGCTCTTCATCAGAACGATATCTGCCGCATCAATGGCAATATCTGTTCCTGCACCGATGGCAATTCCGATATCGGCTCTTGTAAGTGCCGGCGCGTCGTTGATACCGTCACCGACCATGGCAACCTTTCCCTGCTCCTTCAGAGCGCGGATCACACTTTCTTTTCCATCCGGAAGAACTCCTGCGATCACATCGTCAACTCCTGCCTGAGCTCCGATGGCTTTTGCGGTACGCTCATTGTCACCGGTAAGCATAACTACACGGATTCCCATGTTCTGAAGCTCTTTTACTGCACGGGGACTGTCTTCCTTGATCACATCCGCAACTGCGATGATTCCCAGAAGTTTACCGTTTCGTGTGAAAAGAAGGGGCGTTTTTCCCTGCTCTGCAAGCTGCTCGGCTCTCCTGTTAAGGTCTGCGGAAACCTTTGTCTGGCTGCTGATAAATTTCATGCTTCCGCCTGTCAGTTTGTCACTTCCAAGTATAGCGGAAAGTCCGTTTCCCGGAAGTGCCTGGAAGCCGGTTACTTCACCTGTGGCAAGGTTCTCTTCCTCGGCTTTTTTGAGAACTGCCTTTGCCAGTGGATGTTCACTTTTTTTCTCCAGTGCACAGGCCAGCGTGAGAAGCTCTGTTTCTGTGATTCCCTCTGCCGGAAGAATATCTGTTACCTCCGGCTGACCGCTTGTAATGGTTCCGGTTTTATCCAGTGCGACAATCTGAACTTTTCCTGCTTCCTCCAGGGAAACGGCTGTTTTGAAAAGGATTCCGTTTTTGGCACCCATACCGTTGCCGACCATAATGGCAACCGGTGTTGCAAGGCCAAGTGCGCAGGGGCAGCTGATGACCAGAACGGAAATCCCCCTTGCCAGAGCATAACCGAAGGTCTGTCCTGCAAGAAGCCAGATGATCGTTGTGATCACTGCGATTGTGATCACTGCCGGTACAAACACGCCGGAAACACGGTCTGCGATCTTTGCGATCGGTGCCTTGGTGGCTGCCGCGTCACTGACCATTTTGATGATCTGGGAAAGGGTGGTATCCTCTCCCACTCTGGTCGCTTCGCATTTGATAAATCCGGACTGATTCACAGTTGCCGCAGAAACCATATCTCCGGTTTCTTTATCAACCGGGATACTCTCGCCGGTCAGTGCGGATTCATTGACTGCTGTGGTTCCTTCCAGGATCACTCCGTCCACCGGAATATTCTCTCCCGGGCGGACGACAAAGGTTTCTCCTTTCTGAACCTGCTCAATAGGAACGGTAAGTTCCTGTCCCTTTCGTACCACAACCGCAGTTTTGGGTGCCAGCTTCATAAGGCTTTTAAGCGCATCCGTTGTCTTTCCTTTAGAACGGGCCTCCAGCATTTTTCCTACGGTGATCAGTGTCAGGATCATGGCTGCAGATTCAAAATAAAAATCCATCATGTAATTCATAACTGCAGCAGAATCTCCGTCTGCCTGTGCTCTTGTCATGGCAAACAGTGCATAGACGCTCCACAGGAAGGATGCCATGGAGCCAAGAGCTACCAGAGTATCCATATTTGGGGAACGGCGCCACAGACTCTTAAATCCATTGATGAAAAATTTCTGGTTGATCACCATGATGATACCAGCCAGGAGCAGCTGTACCAGTCCCATGGCTACGTGATTGCCGTCAAACCATTTCGGCAGTGGCCATCCCCACATCATGTGCCCCATGGAGAAATACATCAGCACTAGCAAAAATCCTACGGATGTGATAAGACGTCTCTTTAGAATCGGAGTTTCATGATCTTCCAGCGCTTCTTCTGCCGCAGACATGGAAATCTTCGCTCCGGCAGCTCCGCCCTTTAAAGATGCACCATATCCGGCGGCTTCCACTGCGGCAATGATCTCGCCGGATGAAGCGGTTCCCTCAACTCCCATGGAGTTGGTCAGAAGACTGACGGAACAGCTATTCACCCCCGGAACTTTCGATACGGCTTTTTCCACACGGGCAGAGCAGGCGGCGCAGCTCATACCAGTTACATTATATTGTTCCATTTTCTTTCAGTACCTCCTAAAATCCAGTTTGTCCCTTTATTTCATCAGCTTCTGGAGGGTTGCTACCAGCTCATCAATGGTCTCATCCTTACCTTCCCGGATATCCCGGGCAACGCAGGTGCGGATGTGGCTGGCAAGCAGCTCTTTATTAAACGCATTCACTGCAGCATTGACTGCAGCGGACTGGATCAGGATATCGTTACAGTAGGCATCATTCTCCATCATTCCTATAATGCCTCTGATCTGGCCTTCAATACGTTTCAGACGGTTGATCAGCTTTTTTTTCTCCTCCTCTGAACGTGCAGTGTGTTTTTTACAACAGCAGGGACAGGCTTTCTTTTCAGACATAGGCTGTCTCTCCTTTCTCATAAATACCCTCATGGGGTATCCTCTATATATGGAATAATATATACCCTCATGGGGTATTTGTCAATAGAAACAGTATTTTTATAATAAAAAAGCCCGCTCATCCGATAATGGCAATGAGCGGGTAATATAAACTTATAATTAGCCAAATCAGGTAAGTCCCCAACGGGGTTGCGAAAAACAATAAGCAGTGGGTGGGGACTTGTCGATAATTCTACTCTTCCACGATATGTCCGAAATAATAGAATCCCTTGCAGGTATCCAGGCTTACTTTTACATATTTGCCGATGAGATCTTTTTCTCCTGGGAAATGAACCAAGAGATTATGCTGGGTACGACCTGTAAGAGTACCCTTCTCCCGGTTTTCGTCTTCTACCAGGATTTCCTGAATGGTTCCCTGGAAACGGGAGGAATTTTCCCGGCCCTTTTCCTGCACCAGGGTAAGAAGACGGCTAAAACGGTCTTTTACCACATCCTCCGGCACCTGATTTTCCATGCCGGCTGCAGGGGTTCCGCTTCGTTTGGAATAAATAAATGTGAAGGCAGTATCATAATTTGCTTTTCTTACAACATCCAGTGTTTCCTGGAAATCTTCTTCTGTTTCTCCCGGAAATCCGACCATGATATCTGTTGTCAGCGAAATATCCGGGATTGCCTTACGGATCTTATCTACCAGCTCCAGATATTTCTCCTTGTCGTAACGGCGGTTCATTTCCTTTAAGACTCTGCTGCTTCCGGACTGCAGCGGAAGATGCAGATGGTGACAGATCTTCTGGCTCTCTGCCATGGTCTGGATCAGCTCATCGGACAGGTCCTTCGGATGGGAAGTCATAAAACGGATACGCTTCAGCCCTTCGATCTTTTCCACTTCTTTCAGAAGTTCTGCAAAGGTTACCGGTGTTTCCAGAGTTTTTCCGTAGGAGTTTACATTCTGACCAAGAAGCATGATCTCAGTAACGCCATCTGCGACCAGTTCCTCGATCTCGCGGATGATGGCCTGTGGCTCGCGGCTCTTTTCGCGGCCGCGGACATAAGGAACGATGCAGTAGCTGCAGAAGTTATTGCAGCCAAACATTACGCTGACTCCTGTTTTGAAGGAGTATTTGCGGGAAGTTGGCATGCCCTCTACGATCTCATCGGATTCCTTCCAGATATCAATGATCTGGTCGTCGGTCTGCAGCGTCCGGTAAAAAAGCTCCGGGAATTTGTGGATATTATGGGTTCCGAATACAAGATTTACATATTTATAATCCTTGCGGATCTTTTCTACTACGTGATGCTCCTGCATCATACATCCGAACAGTACGATCTTCATATCCGGGTGCTCCCGTTTGATGCTCTTTAAATGTCCAAGATGTCCATAGATCTTCTGATTGGCATTTTCCCGGACTGTGCAGGTGTTAAATACAACTGCATCAGCATCCTCGGTATCTACCATTTCATATCCCATTTTTTCCATGATGGCCGCAATAGACTCTGTCTGGATGGAGTTCATCTGGCATCCTTCGTTCTGGATGTGGAAGGTGGGATGTTTCGTACTGCTTTTGGCAAGAAGCTCTTTACATTTTTCAATGTACTGAAGCTGGATCTCTGTTTCTTTGTTCTGGCTCAAATCAATTCCTCCAATAACTAAAAATTTCATATGTATCTATAAATTATTTTTCTTTAGACAACATCAGACGGGAGCCTTGAACTCCCGTCTGATATATCATACAGAATTTACAGTTGTCTGTCAAAGAGTTTTTATAATAGCGGTGCAAAAACTCTCAGTACGTTCTGAATGGCACGTACCACAATATTTCTCTTCTGGCAGAATGCCAGATCAATGGGATCACAGTACTCCAGGGTTTCTGTAAAATCATCCCGGATGTCCAGAATCACATCATTCTTATACATCCAGACACCATCTTCAAAATGCAGATAAAGGCTTCGGTAATCCAGATTTATGGTTCCTACGACGCCTACTTTGTCATCACAGACAAAAGATTTTGCATGTAAAAATCCCGGCTGGTATTCGTAGATCTTTACACCTGCTTCCAGAAGCTGCTTATAATAAGACTGTGTCAGCAGGAAGACCATTTTTTTGTCCGGGATACCTGGTGTCATGATTCGGACATCCACACCGCTTTTTGCAGCGAGGCACAGGGCGGTCATCATCTCATTATCTATGATCAGATATGGTGTGCAGATATAAACATAGTTTTTGGCGCGATTGATAATATTAAGATAAACGTTCTCTCCTACGATCTCATCGTCCAGGGGGGAATCGCAGAATGGCTGGACATAACCGTTTCCCGGAAATTCGTTGGGGTGCCACCTGTGCGGAACATAATTTCCGAAATCAAGAGAAGTATCTGTTCTGGTAACGATTCCCCACATATATAGGAACATAGCTGTCATATTCCAGACGCCTTCTCCTTTCAGCATAACGGCTGTATCCTTCCAGTGGCCAAACCGTTTTCGCTGATTGATATATTCGTCAGCCAGGTTGATGCCGCCGGTAAAACCGGTCCAGCCATCGATCACACAGATCTTACGGTGGTCACGGTTATTCTGGATAATATTAAGGATCGGACGGAACCGGTTGAATACTTCGCATTTGATTCCTCGCCGGCGCATCTCCTGATCATACTTGTATGGCAATGTGGTAAGGCAGCCGAAGCCATCATAGATCAGTCGGACATCCACTCCTTCTTTAGCCTTTTTTTCAAGGATATTAAGGATCGTCTGCCACATTACCCCGTCATTTATGATGAAATATTCGATAAAAATAAAATGCTTTGCCTGCTCCAGCTCATGCACCAGAACCGGAAACATATCATCTCCTACCTGAAAATACTCTGCTGTGGTATTCTCGTGAACCGGATATCTTGAATACTGCCAGATGTAATCCGACTGGATTCTCATGGAACGGTCGTCTTCGTTTAAACGTTTTCTTGTAAGCTCTGAGCCTTCCAGGTATTCTGCTGTTTCATCAATAAGATTCTGATAATGCTGTTCCATTACAGCGCCGATCCGCGACTTACCGAAAAGAAGGTACAGGGAAACACCAAATACCGGAAAAATAAGGATCAGCATCGTCCAGGCGAGCTTATAAGATGGATTGATCTTTTTATTTACGATCCACAGAACAACCAGAAAACCTATGGCTTGCATTCCGATCGTCACCCATCTGGAGTATTCCATAAGCCGGAAAAGGGCGATCAGCAGCCATGCCAGCTGCACAACAAGAGCCAGAGCTACATAAAAAATTCGATTAAATAATAATTTAAGGAGCGATCGCAATGGTTTGATAATCAGTTTAATAAACAAATTCATATTTCTTTCCTTCGTCAAACGTTCCTGTTTCTATTTAATTAAAAATCCCTGACCATACAGCCAGGGATTTTTGCGCACAATTAATTATATTTACGTTTTCTTGCGGCTTCAGATTTTTTCTTACGACGAACGCTTGGCTTCTCGTAATGCTCTCTCTTACGGATTTCCTGCTGGATTCCCGCCTTAGCACAGCTTCTCTTGAATCTGCGAAGAGCGCTATCTAAAGTCTCGTTCTCTTTTACGATAACGTTTGACATAGACTCACACCTAACCTCCCTCCAGTTGTAGATTGTGCTAAAATACAACTGTCTGGGTATTTTTCTTGCACGAGTGTTATTATATAGCATAACATGTGGTTTCGTCAACATCTTTTTCGATTTTTATGAAAAAAATGTCAAAATTGTAAATCACGCACAACTTTGTTATTTTGTGAGCTGTTTTTCAAGGATTCCTGCTGCTGCGTCCATAGCTTCCTGAGCCTTTTCCGGATTCTTTCCGCCGGCCTGTGCCATGTTCGGACGTCCGCCGCCGCCACCGCCAACGATCGCTGCCACAGCTTTGATCAGGTTTCCTGCATGAGCGCCTGCTTTCTGAGCTGCATCCGTTGCCATTGCAAGAAGATTAACCTTGCCGTCGTTTACTGCTGCAAGAAGGACAACACCTTCGCCAAGCTGCTCTTTCAGTTTATCACCCAGGTCTCTGAGACCGTTCATGTCAACGCCCTCAACTTTGGCTGCAAGGAGTTTTACGCCGTTTACTTCAACGACTTTATCCATGACATCGCCAAGTGCACTCTGGGCAGCTTTGCTCTTGAGGGATTCATTTTCGCTCTGAAGAGCCTTTACCTCAGCCTGCAGGTGACTGATCTTTTCTACAACCTCGGCTGTATTGGCCTTTAATGCTTTTGCAGCCTCATGGAGAAGCTCTTCCTGCTTTCTGTAGTATTCGATAACTGCTTTGCCGGTAAGTGCCTCAATACGGCGTACACCAGCTGCGATACCGGATTCGGACACGATCTTAAAGAGCATGATGGAGCTTGTATTCTTTACATGAGTACCACCACAGAGCTCTTTGGAAAAGTCTCCCATGGATACTACACGTACCTTCTGGTCATATTTCTCACCAAAAAGAGCCATTGCTCCGGATTTCTTGGCTTCTTCCACATCCATGACATCTGTATGAACATCAAGCCCTGCCTGGATCTCTTTGTTTACAAGCTCTTCTGTTGCCTGGAGTTCTTCTGCTGTCATAGCCTGAAAATGAGCAAAGTCAAAACGAAGTCTGTCCGGAGTTACCAGAGAACCCTTCTGCTCTACGTGGGAACCAAGAACGGTCTTCAGTGCTTTCTGAAGAAGATGTGTTGCACTGTGGTTTTTCTCGGTATCTTTTCTTGCTTCTTCGTTTACCTTCAGGGATACTGTCTCACCTGAGGAAATCATACCGGATTCCATATGTCCTACGTGGCCGAATTTACCGCCGCGGAGTTTGATGGTGTCCTCAACAACAAATTTACCGTTTGCAGTCTCGATTACACCGGTATCACCTTCCTGTCCACCCATTGTCGCATAGAAAGGAGTCTGCTCTACAAATACGGTACCCTTCTGTCCCTCTGTGAGAGAATCTACGATCTCTGTTTCTGTGGTAAGGACAGTAACCTTGGAATCAAAGGTAAGATGATCGTAGCCGACGAATTCTGTTGTTACGTTTACATCAATATCATCGTATACGGTTGCGTCTGCCCCCATATAGTTGGTTACTTCACGGGCAGTACGTGCCTTGACTCTCTGTTCCTCCATTGCTTTCTGGAAGCCTTCCTCGTCAATGCCGTAGCCTTTTTCCTCAAGAATCTCTTTTGTAAGGTCAAGAGGGAATCCGTACGTATCATAAAGCTTGAATGCGTTGTCACCGGAAAGAGTCTTTTCACCTGCTTTTTTCATATCCTCTTCCATGTCGGAAAGGATACGAAGTCCCTGATCGATAGTTTTGTTGAACTGATTCTCCTCATTTGTCAGTACACGGAAGATGAACTCTTTCTTCTCCTCAAGCTCCGGATATCCGGCTTTGGAGCTCTCGATCACCTGTGCACTTAATTTTGCAAGGAAAGTTCCCTCGATGCCAAGAAGACGTCCGTGACGTGCTGCGCGGCGGATCAGACGGCGGAGAACATATCCACGTCCCTCATTGGTTGGCATGATTCCATCGGAGATCATAAATGTTGCGGAACGGATATGGTCCGTGATCAGACGGATGGAAACGTCATCGGCATAGTTTTTATCATATTCTTTATGTGCGATCTCGCATACAAGATTACGAAGTGCACAAATTGTATCTACATCAAAAATAGAATCAACATCCTGAACAACTACAGCAAGACGCTCAAGTCCCATACCGGTATCGATGTTTTTCTGTTTCAGGGTTGTGTAGTTTCCGTTTCCATCGTTCTCGAACTGTGTGAAAACGTTGTTCCATACTTCCATGTAACGGTCGCAGTCGCAGCCTACCGTACATCCGGGTTTACCACAGCCGTATTTTTCGCCACGGTCATAGTAGATCTCAGAGCATGGACCGCATGGACCTGCGCCATGCTCCCAGAAGTTATCCTCTTTTCCGAAACGGAAAATACGTTCAGACGGAATCCCTACTTCTTTGTTCCAGATATTGAAGGCTTCATCATCATCCAGGTAAATGGATGGGTAGAGACGGTCTGCATCAAGCCCTACAACCTCAGTAAGAAACTCCCAGGACCAGTGGATGGCTTCTTTCTTGAAGTAATCACCAAAAGAGAAGTTACCAAGCATTTCAAAGAAAGTACCGTGACGTGCGGTTTTACCTACATTTTCGATATCTCCGGTACGGATACATTTCTGGCAGGTTGTCACTCTTGTTCTTGGCGGCTTCTCAGCACCTGTAAAATATGGTTTCAGCGGAGCCATACCTGCATTGATCAGCAGAAGACTCTTATCTCCCTGAGGAACCAGGGAAAAGCTTTTCATTACAAGATGGCCCTTGCTCTCCATAAAGTCAAGGAACATCTTACGAAGTTCGTTCACTCCGTACTTTTTCATGTTGTTATCCTCCTTGTGTCAACCCTACCTGTCAGCATTTCCGGAATGCCGTAGCTTTATCCCGGAAATGTCACAGATATGGGAAATTATTTTACACAGATCTTTTTGAATTTTTTCTTGCCTCGTTTCAGAACGATCCCGTCCCCTGCAAAAGCATCCTTCTCAACCGTATGGTAAATATCGGTGAGCTTCTCACCATCGATGGATACACCACCCTGCTGGATCGCACGGCGACCCTCGGAACGGCTTGGTACCAGCTCTGCTTTTACAAGAAGTGTGATCAGGTCGATTTTTCCTTCCTTGTCAAAATCTTCCTCTGAAAGCTCTGTTGTAGGCATATGAGAAGTATCTGCACCTGAGAACAGTGCGCGGGCACCCTCCTGTGCTTTCTTGGCTTCCTCCTCACCGTGTACAAGCTCTGTCAGCTGGTATGCAAGGATCTCCTTGGCTTTGTTCAGCTCGCTGCCTTCCCATTTGGCCATCTCGTCGATCTCCTCAAGAGGAAGGAAAGTAAGAAGACGCATACATTTGATAACGTCAGCATCGTCTACATTTCTCCAGTACTGGTAGAAATCGAACGGGGATGTCTTATTCGGGTCAAGCCATACAGCTCCGGACTGTGTTTTTCCCATCTTTTTGCCCTCAGAATTGAGAAGCAGTGTGATGGTCATGGCATAGGCATCCTTGCCAAGCTTACGGCGGATCAGCTCGGTACCGCCAAGCATGTTGCTCCACTGGTCATCGCCACCGAACTGCATGTTGCAGCCGTATTTCTGGTACAGCATGTAGAAGTCGTAGCTCTGCATGATCATGTAGTTAAATTCCAGGAAGCTTAAGCCTCGTTCCATACGCTGTTTGTAGCACTCTGCTGTCAGCATACGGTTTACGGAAAAGTGAGCACCTACCTCACGGAGAAGCTCTACATAGTTAAGGTTCATAAGCCAGTCAGCATTGTTTACCATAAGAGCTTTTCCATCAGAGAAATCGATGAAACGGCTCATCTGCTGCTTGAAGCAGTCAATATTGTGCTGGATGGTTTCTTTTGTCAGCATCTGACGCATATCGGTCCTTCCGGACGGGTCACCGATCATTCCTGTTCCGCCGCCGAGAAGGGCGATCGGACGGTTTCCTGCCATCTGCAGTCTCTTCATCAGGCAAAGAGCCATGAAGTGACCTACATGAAGGCTGTCTGCTGTAGGGTCAAAGCCAATATAGAATGTGGCTTTTCCGTTATTTACCATCTCTTTGATCTCGTCTTCGTCTGTAACCTGTGCGATCAGGCCACGTGCTTTCAGTTCTTCCCAAACTGTCATTGTTCTTTCCTCCTGTATAGCTTTTATGTTTACGCTTTTATTAAAGTTTATAATTTACAGTATCAGCGTAAAAAATAAAAATGCCCGGTTCCTGTCCGTTTAGGACGAGAACCGGGTCCCGTGTTACCACCTAAATTTACAGAAAACTCGCATTTCCTGCCTCATAAAGTGAATCTACATCCCGTTATATCCATATATATCAAGATATAAAACCACTTCAGCACAATAACGGGTGCCATTCCGTCGCAGCCTATCTATAATACGCTATTATTATAAAGTTTATAATTTACAGTATCAAGTTCCGATTCGGTGCGCAGCTCCGGGATGTATTCACAAAAGTTCTACCCTGCGCCTCTCACCTGCCGGCTGCTCTCTGTGGGGTTTTCCTCAAGCTACTTTTTCCCTTCCAAGCCTTTTACTATACTATATGAAGTATACAAACTGCTTTTTTGTTTGTCAAGAAATTTTAATATTGCTTTGACAACTTAAAGTGGCAGAATGTTACTTTTTACTCTGTTCTCAGTAACACGCTTCGCGATGCACAGAATTTACGCTGATCGCATAAATTCGCGCGGTATGTTTCGGGTTTTCTGTGAGTGATAAGTGGAACTTTTATTTCTGTAAGCCATTTATTCCTTCATCTACGTAAAGGTCATTGCCGTCTGCCGCTGATGTGGCAAGCTGATCACACCGTTCATTTAACGGATTATCTGCATGTCCCTTAACCCAGTGGAAGCTTACCTGATGCTGCTCCTTGGCCTTTAAAAGGCGTTTCCAGAGATCTACATTCTTCACATCTTCGTTTTTTCCACGTTTCCAGTTTTTCTTTAGCCAGGAATCGATCCAGTGCTGATTAAAAGCATCTACCAGATATTTGGAATCGGAATACAGATCCACCTGGCAGGGGCGGTTCAGTGCTTCCAGTGCTACGATGGCTGCCATCAGCTCCATCCGGTTGTTTGTGGTTTTTTTGTAGCCTCTGGACAGTTCACGTTCATGTAACTGGCCTTTGGTATCGATGTACTGAAGAACTGCTCCGTAGCCTCCCGGTCCATCCGGATTTCCCCGGGCTGCACCATCCGTATAGATTTTCACCTGCATATTTGCTTCTCCTTAAATTTTCAATTTTATGTCCATACGCCTGTTTGTTCAAAGTTTACTGCCGGAGACTATGTTGCTTATACCCAGTCTACAAAAAATGTATGGCCTTTATAAGTTTCATATTTCACTTTGCTGAAATTCAGATTCTGGTTCCAGAAATAGCTGGTCATCATGAAATACATATAATTAAAATCTTTCTGTTTAAATCCTCTGAGTGTTCTGGCTTTGCCGGAAGTGACATGTTTATTGAAAATAGTCATTGCTTCTCTTGCAGCCTGATAAGCAAGAGTACGGTTTTCAAACTGACCATTGAGACGTTTGAGAAGGGCCCCGTTCCGCACTACAGAATACTGTGGGGTTGTGCTGCTTCCGATATTCTCATAGATCACACCTCGTATCGTAGATGGAAATTCCTTGTCTGATTTGATCGTACGATTCAGAACACAAAGTGCTACTGCTTCCATTCCGATCTTGCCCTGATCGCCTGCCTCCGATTCGCAAAGTGCGGCCAGCAGTGCTTCATCGGATGTCTTGCCGTTGGCTATTCCAGGATGGCTCTTATATTCTTTTACCATAGTGTAATATCTGCTGTTTTTGGTATCGTAAACTTTGACATCTCCATTGCTGACATTTAGATTTGGTTTGGTAGTCTTCGCAGTGGCCACTCCGTCTGCTGCGATGGAGTATGTAATTCCATTCACTGTCACGGAGGTACTTACTGCCATGACACCGTTGGATTTAAAATAATAGTTCTTCTGATTGATCGTCTTCAGACCAGTATACATATAACCGGTACTGGTGGCAAAATAGTAGCTGATATTTTTGGATTTGTTTTTTACCCATTTGGTTGCCATATAACCGGAAGTTTTGTAAAAATAACGTTTCTGCCCTTTGCTGTTGGTGAGCCAGCCGGTTGCCATAATGCCTCCGCCTTTTGTGAAATAACGTTTCCTTCCCTTGCTGCAGTTTACCCAGCCTGTGGTAAGCTTACCTGTTTTGGGATTGAAATAGCGCTTATGGCCTTTGGAATCTGTCATCCAGCCGGTTGCCATAACACCCTTGCCTTTTGTAAAATAGTAGGTATATTTGCCATTGACCTTCATCCAGCCCTTTACCTGTACTCCGGTCTTTGTGTTAAAGTAGTACTTGTATCCGCCCAGGGTCAGCCAGCCTTTCTGCTTGCTCCCATCACTTTTTATGTAGTATGTTTTTCCATCGATAGTTTTAAAGCCTGCAGTGGCAGCCTGTACCTCTTTTGCAGAAGCAGAAAAGACTGTGCTTCCCACGATCAGCAGCATAGCAAGCATCAGACCCTTCAGCCATTTTTTTGTTCTGAAACTCTTCATAATTTTCCCCATTTCCTGTTTTAGATATAAAAGCTAGTTTGTCTCAAAAATTACAAAAATGTTACATTTCGTTTATTATATCGTAATGAATAAACACTGTCAACTTTTTTGTAACTGTGGACGGACTCCTGCCATATGATGAAGTGTAAATAAAATTTGCTGGAGGACTTATCGATGAGTGACTTAGCGGCTACCAATTGTGGATGTGATTGCGGATGTGGTTGTGATTCCGGATGTAGCACAGGATGTGGATGTAACAATAACTGTGGCTGTAATAATGGCTGCGGAAATTCCCTGTTTGGAAACGGTGGAAACAGCTGCTCCTGTATCCTTTGGATCATCTGTCTGATGTGTTGCTGTGGAAACAACAGTGGCTGTGGCTGTAATAACAACGGCTGCAACGACAGCTGTTGGATCATCATCCTTCTTCTGCTTTTGTGCGGAAATGGATGCGGCTGCAACAATTGCTGCTGATCTTTTGAAAAGGCAGAGGTTATTTCCTCTGCCTTTTCTGCTGCCGTTTTTCTGCTTCCTCCTGTTTCTGTTTTTTCTCTTCCAGACATTTCAGATCTATCTCATAAAAAGAATTTCCATCAATGACAAGTTCCTGTTTTTTTTCAGATTCCATAATCACATTCCTTTGAAAAATTTCTTCTATATATAATATGACCAGAGAAGGTTTCTGTCATATTTCTTTCTGCAAATTCATAGATTTCAGGAAAAAGGATTTTTTTATGGAACAGGAGCCTATCGCACGTACTGCTCTGGATGAAATGGTGGAAAGTGACCAGGATCAGATGCTGAAAGCCATGATCCCGTACCTTCCTTCTTCCGGGCAGCGGTTTTTATCTGTGTATACGAAAGTCCGGGAACTTCGGAATACCATGTCGCTTTTTCAAAGCAACCGTAGAACAGCCGATCTGCAGGCTACCGGTTTTTCCGGCACCGATCCTCTGGAAATGCTGCAGGATATCCGTAAGTGCTGTGGCGGAGAAAATCGCCGTCAGATCGATCATATCACCAGTCTTATGGCTACGATCCAGATGCTTCAGATCATGAATGAAGATTCGTCAGGAGGTGAGAATCCATGAGTGATGACTGGAAAAATAATCCCCGGCTTTCTGGAATGGACCCTCAGAAGCTTTCCATGCTTCAGGGACTGGCAGATCAGGGATTAGGGAAAAATCCGTCCGAACTTCTGCCTTTTATCATGGGCGCAGCTTCTAAAGGAAAAAATGCGGGCTTAAATTTCAGCTCTGATGAGATCTCCACTATCATAGAAGTTCTGAAAATGGGGAAAAGTCCGGCAGAGGCAGCTAAGCTTGACAGAATTGTGAATCTGATGAAAATGATACGTCATTAACAGCTTTGTGATCCCGGAACAGCGGTTTTCTGTTCCGGGATTTTCTACTTTGTAATTCTTTTTATATTTGTCGGAATATAATCTGCAAAAATCTGACATATCCATAGATTCTATCGCATAATTCATAGAACATATTCCCTATTTTTGTGATATTTTTTTATCATTTTCCCTTTCTTCTTATATCAGTATATGGTATACTTGTCCGTGAAATGAATGATATGCAAAATAGGATTTTATGCGTTAAGTGTTTGGCGAATGGGGAGTTGTCGCCAGAACGAAAAGTACGTCTTACGGTATGAAATCCGCACCCGTTGCAGCAATATAAGAGAATATCTCATATTGTGTAGGGCTTTTTCGACATACGTTCTATTACAATTGGAGATATCTTTTTTTATGCGCAAAAATAAAAGAGACAGTCTCCGAAAAACGTGATTTTTTTAACAAATGGAGGTTGTTATTTATGGTAGACAAAGCAAAAGTTGAAGAGGCGATCAAGCTTCTTCTCGAGGGAATCGGCGAGGATGTAAACAGAGAGGGACTGCAGGGAACTCCGGAACGTATCGCCCGCATGTGCGAGGAAATTTATGGCGGACTTGATAATGAAGCGGATGAACATCTTCAGAAACAGTTTCATGTAGAGAACAATGAAATGGTTCTGGAAAAGGATATTACCTTTTATTCCATGTGCGAACATCATCTTATGCCTTTTTACGGTAAAGCTCATATCGCATATATCCCAAATGGCAAGGTTACCGGCTTAAGCAAGCTGGCCCGTACCGTTGATGTGTATGCAAGAAGACCGCAGATCCAGGAACGTCTGACTGTGCAGATCGCAGATGCGCTGGAACGTGTTCTCGCTCCAAAGGGAATCATGGTTATGCTGGAAGCGGAGCATACCTGCATGACCATGCGTGGGATCAAAAAGCCGGGAAGCAAAACGGTTACGACTGTTACCAGAGGTGAATTTAAAGAAAATATGGAGCTTCAGAAACAGTTCCTTGCTATGGTCAAGGACTGATGGACAGAGTGAATCAGATCTGGAATCATCCGCTCTATCAAAATGAGCTTAATAAGCTTCAGCTTCTGGAGACTGACCGTGAATTCTGCAGACATACACCGGAGCATTTTTTGGATGTGGCACGCCTTGCCTATATCCGGGCACTTGAGGAAAATGCTCCTGTTTCAAAGGAACTGATCTACTGTACTGCCCTTCTTCACGATATCGGACGGGCCAGACAGTATGAAGATGGCACTCCTCATGATGAGGCCGGTGCTGCTATCGCAGGACAGATCTTAAACGAGCTTGGATTTTCTATGGAAGAAATGGAAGCGATCATTGCGGCAATACGTGGTCACAGAGCTCAGACGGATCCGACAGTTCTTGGAAAACTGCTCTATACTGCGGACAAAAGCTCCAGAAACTGTTTTTCCTGTAAAGCAGAGCCGGAATGTTACTGGTCTCCTGCCAAAAAAAATATGACGATCCAATATTAGGAGGTTTTTCCATGAAAATCGGAAATCGTGAGTTTGATGTAAAAAACAAAACATATATTATGGGTATCCTAAATGTCACACCGGATTCTTTCTCAGATGGCGGAAAATGGAACGATATGGATCATGCCCTGAAACATACAGAAGCTATGATCGCCGAAGGTGCTGATATTCTTGATATCGGTGGGGAATCCACACGTCCGGGACATACACCGGTTGGCGCACAGGAGGAGATCGAGCGTATTCTTCCTGTTATCGAAGCAGTAAAAGGGCGTTTTGATATCCCCATCTCTGTAGATACCTATAAGGGATGTGTTGCGGAAGAAGCCCTGAAACACGGAGCAGATCTTATCAATGACATCTGGGGACTGAAATATGATCCTGAAATGGCTCCTGTCATTGCCAGATATCAGGCTCCCTGCTGTCTGATGCATAACAAAGATAATACTGAATACAATAATTTTATTGTGGATATGCTGGCAGAAACCCAGGAATGTGTCAATATTGCCAAACGTGCCGGTATTGCCGATGATAAGATCATCCTTGATCCTGGTGTCGGATTTGGTAAAACCTATGAGATGAACCTGATGACCATGGATAATCTGGAGCTTTTCCGGAAGCTGGGATATCCGGTGCTTCTTGGTACCTCCAGAAAATCCATGATCGGACTTGCCCTTGATCTTCCTGTAGATCAGCGTGTAGAGGGAACTCTTGCCACATCGGTGATCGGTGTTATGAAGGGTTGTGCATTTGTCCGTGTTCATGACATCAAAGAAAATAAACGCGTCATCCAGATGACAGAAGCTATTCTGGGACGTTAGGAGGAACTGATGGATAAAATCGAAATCAGAGATCTTGAGATTTTTGCAAACCATGGTGTGTTTCCGGAAGAAACAGCTCTCGGACAGAAATTTGTTGTTTCTGCTGTTATGTATACAGAAACACGTCCGGCAGGGCTGACAGATGATCTTTCTGCTTCCATCAATTATGGAGAAGTCAGTCATATGATCACCGATTTTCTTCAGAAAAATACTTATAAACTTCTGGAGGCTGCTGTGGAGAATCTGGCAGAGACGCTGCTGCTTTCTCTCCCTCTTCTTAAAAAGATCACCCTCCGTATTGAAAAACCCTGGGCTCCGGTAGGCCTTCCGCTGAAAACCGTTGCTGTGGAAATTACCCGAGGCTGGCATACGGCTTATATTGCTTTTGGTTCCAATATGGGGGATAAGAAGAAATACCTGGACAATGCGATCCAGGGTCTTCGGGATATGAAAGAGATTGTTGTTGAAAAGGTTTCCGAGTATCTTGTAACGGAGCCTTACGGGGATGTGGAGCAGGATGAGTTTCTCAACGGAGCCTTAAGAGTCCGGACACTGCTTTCTCCGGAGGAGCTTCTTGACAGGTTGCATGTGCTGGAACAGGCTGCGGACCGGAAAAGGATCATTCACTGGGGACCAAGGACACTGGATCTGGATATTCTGTTTTACGATAATGAGATCATTGATACAGTGGAACTACATGTGCCTCATATTGATATGGAAAACAGGGATTTTGTTTTGAAGCCTATGGTGGAAATCGCACCGTATCTTCGGCATCCGGTATTAAATTTAACAATGGAGCAGTTGTTAAAAAAGCTTGAGGGAAAAACTTTGGCGGTGTGACTTTATTTATTAAATAATAAAAAGATAACAAGCCCGATACAGATATCTTTACTACAATCTGTATCGGGCTTGTTTTGTATCAGTGTGAATTATTGACTATTATCTAAAAAATATTTTATTTCTGGTTTACCAGGTCGAATTCGTCGGTGATCTCTTTGGATGGTGCCTTGGTAATGAGGCTGACGATGATGTTTGCTGCAATAGCCACCAGGAATGCGGGAAGAAGTTCATAGATTCCCCAGGCGCCGCCGAGCGTGCTGATTCCGTATTTCCAGATAAATACCATGGAACCGCCGCAGATCATTCCTGCCAGAGCTCCCTGCCAGTTGGAACGTCTCCAGAATAATGCCAGAAGTACCACCGGGCCGAATACGGCTCCGAAGCCTGCCCAGGCAAAGGATACGATAGTAAACACAGAACTGTTCGGGTCGCGGGCAATAAACATAGCTACTACTGCGATGAGAAGAAGCGTGATCTTATCGGCTACCATGCTTTCTTTTTTTGTTTCTTTATCCTTCAGGATACTTCCGAGAAGGTCGGAAGAAACTGCTGAGGATGCTGCCAGGAGCTGAGAATCTGCAGTTGACATGGTGGATGCCAGGATTCCTGCAAGGATGAGTCCTGCAAGGATTGCTGCAATTACACCATGTTTACTGAGAAGATCTGCGATCTGAACGATAATTGTCTCAGATGCGGAGCCTTCCAGAAGGTCAAACTCTCCTGCTGCTGTCATTCCAAGTCCTACTACACCGATCAGTACTGCCACTGCCAGTGAGATCACTACCCATGTAGTTGCTACTCTTCTGGAAAGTGTAAGCTTCTCTTCGTCTTCGATCGCCATGAAACGAAGAAGAATATGCGGCATTCCGAAATATCCAAGTCCCCATGCAAGCATGGAAATGATATTAAGCAGCGGATATGCCTGTTCTGTTCCGGTTGTTGGATCATATGTAGTAAACATAGTCAGATATCCGGGCAGTGATCTTGCATGGTCTGCAACTGCTTCAATACCACCTGCGGTGCTGATCCCGAATACAAATACGATCACAAGAGCGATGGACATGATGATACTCTGGATAAAGTCCGTGGTAGATGCTGCCAGGAATCCTCCCAGTGTGGTGTATCCAACGATGACCAGTGCACTGATGATCATAGCTGGCAGATATTTTACACCGAAGAGACTTGCAAAAAGTTTACCACAGGCTGCAAATCCGGAAGCTGTATACGGAATAAAAAAGATCACGATAAAAATCGCTCCGATAGACTGCAGGATCTTTTTCTCATCTCTGTAACGATTACTGAAAAAGGATGGCAATGTAATGGAATTTCCTGCCACATGTGTGTAGCGGCGGATTCTTTTTGCCACGATCCTCCAGTTTACGTAAGTTCCGATCGCAAGGCCAATGGCTGTCCAGCCTGCATCTGCAATACCGGTAAGATAAGCAAGTCCCGGCAGGCCCATCAGAAGCCAGCTGCTCATGTCAGAAGCCTCTGCACTCATAGCTGTGACAAGTGGACCAAGCTTTCGTCCTCCAAGATAGAAATCAGAACTGTCATTATTGTTCTTGGAGCATAGATAACCTACAAAGATCATTGCACCCAGATAGACGATAATGGCTGCCATTATACAAATATGTGCTGTTGTCATTGTTTCTCTCCCTTCCATGTTTCTGCTTTAAAATCACAAAACATGAGGGATTTTGCTTATGCATCCCCATGCTTTCTGTTTTTAAACCAGTTTTACACATATTTATAGATTTTATTATATTAACTTTAGAAAGTAAAGAGGATTTTTCGTTTTTTTACATAAAAAAGTATTTTATATGAAGAAAAAGGGCTGAACCATATAAGGCGGCCCAGCTCTTTTTCAAAATCTCTGTTTATTTTTCTTCCATACGCTTCTGCACATCTTCCACTGTATATGCAAGCTTCTCAACATCCTCGGAATAAGTCAGCCCCTCCTTCTCAGCCAGAGCTTTCAGAACACCGATCGTTTTCTGAAGATGCATGTAGTTTCCTGCGGAGGAACCACCTGTCAGCGCGATTATTCTCTGTAATAGTTCATGAACATGTTCATTTCCGGGCTGTCCTGATTATATACTACAACACCTATTGTATATTGGATATCTCCGTCTTCGACAGCAGCAGAAACTTTTTTTCCGCCAACTGTAAAAACGGCAAGCAGCAACAACAGAATGACCAGTACTTTAAAGTTTTTAAAAATCATACTGTTTTGTGCATTTCTTTATTTTTCCGTTACATAATGGCAGGCTACTTCATGTCCGGACTCTACTTCTGTGAGCACAGGACGGATCGTCCTGCATTTCTCCATGCAGTGTTCGC
This sequence comes from Blautia sp. RTP21359st1_E11_RTP21359_211015, assembly GCF_040910705.1. NCBI lineage: Bacteria > Bacillati > Bacillota > Clostridia > Lachnospirales > Lachnospiraceae > Blautia > Blautia sp. RTP21359st1_E11_RTP21359_211015. The sequence continues at coordinate 46,823 of NZ_JBDGAB010000009.1, read as the reverse complement.
AACGATTCTGGAATGGACAGCCATGAGGAACATCCAGAGGGCTGGGGGCCTCACTTTCGATGCTCTCGATCTTTTTGTTCTGATCCATATGAATGGAAAACTGTGCCCCCAGAAGAGCCTGTGTATATGGATGAAGAGACTTTTCCGTAACATCCTCTCCCGGAATTACCTCCACGATATTCCCGAGGTACATGACAGCAATCTGATGAGCAAAGGAACGGATCAGAGCCAGGTCATGGCAGATAAAAAGCATGCTGATGTTTTTCTCCTTCTGGAGACGTACCAGAAGCCGGATCACGGACTCCTGTACGGAAACGTCGAGTGCAGAGGTAGCCTCGTCACATACCAGGATCTCTGGCTCCAGGGAAAGTGCCCGGGCAATACTGATACGCTGACGCTGACCACCACTCATGTTATGGGGATAGCGGTCTGTAAAATCTTCAGGAAGCTCTACCATTTTCAGGAGTTCTCTGGCCTTGGATTCCTTTTCGCTTCTTTTCAGCTTTCCGTAATTGATCAGGGGTTCTGTGAGAATATCCACGATCTTCATTTTCGGGTCAAAGGACGCCAGCGGATCCTGGAAGACCATCTGCATGTTCTGACGGTTCAGCCAGGTTTCTTTTTTGGAAAGATCAGAGAGGTTTTTTCCATGGTAAAGGATCTCTCCGCTGGTCGGTTTGTCAAGAGAAATGACCATGCGGACAAAGGTTGATTTACCGCAGCCACTCTCTCCTACGATTCCCAGAGTTTTTCCTTTATAAACATTTAAGTTTACGTCATTGCAGGCTGTTAATGTTCTGCCGCCGGAAGCCGGGAACTGTTTTACGATATGTTTTGCACTGAGTACGATATCGGATTCCTTAAACATAACGCTGTCCCTCCATTTCCGGCACTGCAGCCAGCAGTTTCTTTGTATAGTCACTGGTCGGATGCTCCATGACCTCATCTCGTGTTCCCTGATCCACAACTTTTCCGTTTTGCATAACAACAAGCTGATCTGCCATATAGGCTGCTACGCCAATGTTATGAGTAACAATGATGATACCGGTTCCGAAATCATCACGGAGCTCCATCATCTGGCGTACGATCTGTGCCTGTGTAGTAACGTCCAGCGCACTGGTCGGCTCATCTGCAAGAAGCAGCTCCGGGTTAAAAGTCATGGCCATGGCAATACCAACTCGCTGGCGCATGCCACCGGAAAGCTGGTGTGGATAACTTTTCATGATATTTTCCGCGTCCGGAAGACGCATTTTCTGAAGCATGGAGCATCCCTTCTTCCATGCTTCTGCTTTGGATACATCTGTATGTGTACAGATATATTCTACATACTGACTTCCGATCTTACGGATAGGGTTCAGGGTTCCGCCGCAGTCCTGGAAGATCATGGAAATGCGGGTACCCCTTAAATTTCTCCATTCATTCTTTGTATTGGAAAGCAGAGAATGTCCGTGAAACTGAATATCTCCGGTGCTGACCCGGCCACCTCCGCCAAGTGCGCCGAGGACAGCACGGATCACGGTTGTTTTTCCACTTCCACTCTCGCCTACCACACTGATGATCTCCCCCTTCTTCATGGAAAGGTTGAAATGTTCAATGGTAGGTGCCTGTTTTCCGTACCGAACGGAAAGATCCTTGATCTCAAGCATAAATAAGCGCTCCTTTACTCGGCAAGAGTGATATCCTTTGTCAGCCAGTAATAATCCATTGGATACATCTTAACACCTGTTACCTTTTTGTTGGAGAAGAGGTAGGTTGTCTCATAACCAAAGAATACAGTTGCAGCATCATCCATGATATCCTGCTGAATATCGATGATGAGATCTTTTCTCTTGTCCTCATCAAATGTCTGCGCAAGCTCGTCAAGAAGCTTGTCAACCTCCGGGTTATTGTATCCTGCAGTATTGTTTGCAGAGGAGCTGTACCAGTTCTCTCTTAAGTAGTTCTCAGGGTCTCCAGTGTTTGCTACCAACACGTTCCAGATCAGAAGGTCATACTGACCGGAATCTCTCATGTCAAGAAGTGTCTCATAACTTACTGTATTCAGGTTTACGTTGATACCGATCTCCTTCAGACTGGCCTGTGCTGCCTGTGCGTATACACCAAGCTCGGCACGGCTTGTGTAGATAACAAAATCAAGAACAAGAGGATCTCCGTCAGGAGTTTCTACAAATCCGTCACCGTCAACATCTTTGTATCCGGCCTCATCAAGGATCTTCTTTGCGCTGTCCGGATCATAGGAATTCTCATCCTTCAGATCATCGAATCCAAAGTCAAGTGTTGGAGGAACCGGTGCTTTACCAGCTGTTGCACCACCCTCAAGAAGAGTGTTGCAGTATGTTTCCTTGTCAAGACCACGAAGAAGTGCCTGGCGAAGAGCCTTATCGCTGAGTGCATGATCCTCGTTCTGGTTCATGAATGCATAGGTGGAACGAAGAGACTGAAGCTCCTGGATGTCGTAATTGTCATTTCCCTCAAACTCAACCAGGTTCTCTGTTTTCAGGTTGTAAGCGATATCGATCTCACCTGTCTGAAGAGCCATGGAACGTGTTGTCTGGTCATCCACACATTTCAGTGTAACTTTATCAAGGGGAACTTCTCCATCCCAGTAGTTCTCATTTTTTACTACGATACAGGAATCCGTCGGGCTGAAGGACTCTACTGCGTAAGGTCCTGTACAGATCGGTCCTTCCATGGCAAATGTAGAATCATCTACATTTGTATCTACGATCAGAAACAGCGGGTCTGCAAGGCATCCGGCCATGTTTGCATTTGCTCTGTTCAGATGGAAGATCAGGTTCTGTCCGTCAACTTCGAGGCTGTCGAGATCAAAGAATTCCGGAACACGGTCACTCTTTTCAGCGGTACGTTCGATGGAGGCTTTTACCATCTCCGGTGTCATATCGTCACCGTTGGAGAATTTTACGCCCTCACGGATCTTGAAGGTCCATGTTTTTCCATCGTCACTGTTTTCCCACTCTTCCGCAAGACATGGAACGATCTCACCGTTCTCATCGAATTTTGTGAGGCACTCGCCGATCGCATAACGGGATACAACCCAGCTGAAATACTGCTCTGTCGGCTCCAGTGTATCTGCAAAGCTTGTTACTCCGATGGTGATCTCCTTATCACTTTTTTTGTCACCTTTTGCCTGAGCCACTGTTGTCATGGAAAAAGTCATCATACATGCAAGTGTAGCAGCCAGCACTTTTTTAATTACGTTATTTCTCATTTCATCCTCCTAAAGATAATATACTGATCATATGGTGTTGGTTTGTTACAGAGTTGTTTTATTGATCCTGGCGCGGATCCAGTACATCACGGATGCTGTCTCCAAGCATGTTGAAAACAACAACACAGATCACGATAGCGATACCAGGGTAGATCATAAGCCATGGCGCCTTTGCCATGTAGGTTCTTCCTTCATTCAGCATCAGTCCCCACTCCGGTGTCGGCGCAGTTGCACCAAATCCCAGGAATGAAAGGGAAGCCAGCTCCAGCATCATAGTTCCGATATCTGCTGCCGCAGTTACCACCATCTGGGTTACCATGTTGGGAAGAATGTGTACAAGAAGAATTTTCCAGGTCTTTGTTCCGTTTACTATAGCTGCCTCTATGTAAAGACTCTTCTTGACTTTCAAGACCATACTTCGTGCAAGACGGGCATATTTTGTCCAGCTTACAGCCGCAATGGAGATAACGGCATTGACCAGGTTTGGTCCAAGCATACCGGCAATGGCAATGGCCAGTACAAGCCCAGGGAAGGAGATCATCATATCTGCAATACGCATGATCACTGCATCCACAACGCCGCCGAAATATCCGGCAATAACTCCTAAAAATGTACCGATGACAAAGATCACCGCAACCAGACATAAGGTCATGATCAGAGAGGTTCTTGTTCCGAAGATAACACGGGAAAGAAGATCTCGTCCAAGCTTATCCGTTCCGAACGGATGAGCGGAACTTGGCTCCTGCAGTGATTCGGTCATAACTGCATCCAGTGGATCATATGGTGAGAGCTGTGGCGCAAAGATCGCAATTCCGATCACCACGAGACCCAGAATGAAGAAAAGAGTGAACTGTTTATTTTCTTTGAATGTTCGTAATACCTTTTTCAATTATCTATCCTCCTTAAGTCTTGGATCGAGATAAGTATAGGACAGATCCACAAGCAGGTTGATGCACATGTACAGGATTGCGATCCAGAGTACATAGCCCTGTACAAGAGGATAGTCACGACAGGAAATTGCTTTTACTGCCATATTTCCCATTCCAGGCCAGTTGTAAATGATCTCTACAACTGCAGTACCTCCCAGAAGACTTCCAAGGGAAAGCCCCAGCAGCGTTACCAGCGGAAGCATAACATTAGGAAGAACGTGTTTCCAGAGAATGACGCTTTCCTTGATTCCACGCATTCTTGCACCTGTGACATAATCCTGATGAAGTTCCTCCAGCACTGCACTTCTTACCTGTCTGGTATATTTTGCAGACATGGCAAGTGCAAGAGTCAGCGCCGGGAGGATCATAGATTTAAAATCCGTACTGCCCCCGGCAACATTGATCCAGCGAAGCTGAACACCAAAGATGCTGAGAAGGATCAGGCCCAGCCAGAAGCTTGGAACAGATACTCCCACAAAGGTAATCCCTCTCACAAAATAATCTGGGAATTTGTTCTGATATACAGCGGCCAGGATTCCAAGCGGTATGGAAATAATGACCATCATCAGAAGTGCCAGCAACGACATCCTCAGCGTCGGCCAGAAACAGGATACCAGTTTATCTGTTACCGGCATTTTGAAAGAATAGGACTGTCCCATATCTCCTGTAACAACACCCTTCAGCCAGGAACCATACTGCACGAGAAAGGGCTGATCAAGGCCAAGCTCATGTCTTGTCTGTTCCAGAAGCTCTGGTGTAGGAAGATTACCACACTCTGTCAGCATGATCTCCGCAGGATCACCAGGTGACAGGTAGGTCAGTCCAAATGTGAAAAAGCTGATTCCAAATAATACAATGATGATCTGGAGAAATCTTTTTCCTACTTGTTTCTTTGTCACGTTTTACTCCTTTCCTCATTTGATGCGATTTTAACATTGCCGTTTTAATTTAGTTAGATAAAAGAAACTATTGGATTCTTAATATGCAGAATATGCATGGAATTTTAGAAAATTTGCACGAAAAAAGCCCGTGACGAAATACGGGCACACAAAATAAATATGCTTCCTATCTTCCGTAAGAATCATTTTAAAACAATTGCAAGCAGGTCTCCTGACTTAGGATCCTTACCCTCAGACACCTTCCCGGTCTATTTCTCACGCACTCGACCAGTGGTACTTTGTCTGAGGATTTCCCCTTACAGTGACGGGATCGTACCGGATTTACACCGGTTTCCCTATTAATCCTCTCAGAACTTACAACGGCTGATGTGAAAATCAGCAAATGCTGTCAAATTACTGAAACATTATATGATAAAACTATAGTTTATGTCTATGGAAAAATGTTATATTTTTAGAAAACTCATAAATTTTGTTAAAGATGCTTGAATTGTATATATCCCCCATGGGGGATTTGACAATTGGATTTATCTGATCTGCTAAAAAAACACGGATTTTACCTCGCTATTTTTACAAATAGAATAGCAAATGGTAAAACCCGGTTTTCTTACTGTTTCAATATGATTTCAGACAGAAGCGTTCTGAAAAGGTTGTTTACTATCAGGTCAGAGTCTCCGTGATCGCTGCATATGCGATCATTGGTCCGTCTTCAATAATGTTCAGACTGGCTGTCTGATAAAGTACGACTCCGTTTTCAGTTGCAATAGATGTGTAAAGTAAATTTCCATAGTAATCTCTCAGTTCACCCAATTCTTCTCCCTTAAAGAAGTACTCTCCAGGCTTCTTGGATGGATACCAGCATCCGGTATACGGCGCATATTCATAGACTACATTTTCAAGAAGCATCTGACGGTAATGCTTCAGACCATGACATTTCTTTCCCTGGAGATGAAAAACAAGGTGACGGACGTCTCTTTTATCCTGTTCTACTTCCTCCCAGGTCCAGTAGCTGTGTCCGCCTCTTTCGATGAGAATACTTGGAATTCCAAGAGAAGAAGCATAATTGTAGGCGCCACCTGTGGCGGTTGTGGAACGGACCACATATTTTACGCCGATATGCCGTGCCATATGTAATGATTTCTCTGCTGTCTTTTCATCTACAACCCCTACATAATAAACATAGGGATGAAGCTGTTCGAACCCATCTCCGCTATGCAGGTCGATATAATAATCTGCTATGGAAAAAAGCTTTGTTACTATAGCATAGGCAATACGATCTGCAGCTGTTCCCTCAGGATCTCCGGGGAAAACGCGGTTCAGGTTCTTGCCATCCTCATAGACCAAACTCATGGTGCGATGCTCAAAGCCACTGACATTGACCAGTGGAACGATGATCACATTTCCCTTCAGTTCTTCCGGTTGAAATTCTTTTGCAAGTTCCATTGCCGCCTGGATTCCCACATACTCCGCACTGTGTATTCCTGCTGTGATCAGTATCGTCGGTCCGTCTTTCACTCCGCATATCACAGTTGCCGGCATTGCTATGCCGTATCCTGTGATCTTAATTTTCCCCTGTGCCTTCTCTCCTTTTTCAATCACCCAGTCATCAATTTTGATCATTGGTTGTTTCCCTTTTCCTTTTTTATATTTCCGCACTTTTGACGATAAGTATATCATGCCTAACCGAAATTGTACATATTCTTTTAAGATTCCGGGAAAACAGAAAAAAGCTTTCGTAACCGTTCATTCTGATCCGACGTACAAAAGCTTTTTTCCTGAATGATATATAATTTATCTTTTTACCAATTCTTTGGTGATTTCTTCCCAGCTGACTCCTTTTTCCACCATGAGTACCATCATATGATAAAGAAAATCTGAAATTTCGTATTTAATCTCTTCTTTATCCGGATTTTTGGCTGCAATGACGATCTCTGTGCATTCTTCACCGACTTTTTTCAAAATCTTGTCGATTCCTTTATCAAAAAGATAATTGGTATAGGAACCTTCCTTTGGATGTTCTTTTCGGTCAGTGATCACATCATACACATTCTGGAACACGTGAAGAGGATTGGTATCATCGTACTCCTTTTTCATCAGCGGTTTGAAGAAACAAGTACGGTTTCCTGTATGGCAGGCTGCGCCCACCTGCTCCACTTTGGCAAGGATCGTATCATTATCACAGTCAATGGTAAGAGACTTTACATACTGTACGTGGCCGGATGTCAGACCTTTGGTCCAGAGCTCATTCCGGCTGCGACTCCAGTATGTCATTTTTCCAAGCTTCAATGTTGTGTTAAAAGCAAGCTCATTCATATAGGCCAGCATCAGTACTTCATCCGTCCGGTAATCCTGGACAATAACCGGAACCATTCCGTCACTGTTTAATTTAAAGTCCGACCATGCAATATTACTTTTATATGTGTTTACCGGAATTCCGGCTTCTTCGCAGGTTTCCTTAAATGTATGCAGATCATTTTCAAGACTGCTTACATAAGCACCGCAAAGTCCGGACACAGCTGGTTCTCCTAAAAGCTCCAGAACGTTCTCAGATCTGTTTTCATCGGTATGAAGAACAATGGAAATCTGAGAAATCTCTGCAATTTCATTTTCGACAGTGTCCAAAGCCAGAACAGTGTCTGCATATGTTTCGATCAGATCCTGATTTTCTGTGAATTCTCTCAGATCAGAGATGCTGATCATCATACGCTCTTTTCCAAAGCGCCGGGATACTTCTTCCAGAAGCTTGATATTATTCTCTTTCGAAAAATTCAGTACAACTTTGGCACATCCCGCATAGATCAGCTTTTTTACATCTTCCATACGTTTGATATTTCCCGCTGCGATCACCGGGATCTCAGATACCTGACAGATATCACGGATTTTTCCGATCGCACGGTCATGCTCTGCATCTGCGGAAGAAAAGTCAAATACCAGAAGCTCATCTGCCCCATTGTCACCGTAAAATTTTGCAAGTGTTTCTACATTTCCGTCTCCGAAAAGATTTCTCTGTCCAAATCCGGTTACCGCCTTTTCTGAATGAAGATAAAGGCATGGGATCAACTGTTTGTTCATAAGTGGTCTCCTTCTGTATCAGAGGCTTCCCTTGGTAGAAAGCACGTCTGTGATCCGGGAATCGTACTGTGTTGCTGCATCAAGGGCTTTCGCAAAGCTTTTAAACATGGCCTCTGCCACATGATGGCTGTTTCCTCCGGAAAGAACCTTGATGTGAAGATTCATTGCTGCGGAATAGGATACTGCATAAAAGAATTCCTTTACCATCTCTGTAGCCATATCTCCTATTTTTTCCGTAGAAAACGCTGCATCCCATCCAAGATAAGGTCTTCCGGAAAGATCTACTGCGCAGAGCACAAGCACTTCATCCATAGGAAGGATACAGCTGCCGTAACGTTTGATTCCTTTTTTGTCGCCAACTGCCTCACGGATAGCGTTTCCAAGGACGATCCCTGTATCTTCAATGGTGTGATGATCATCTACATTCAGATCACCGTGGACTCTCAGCGTAAGATCATACAGTCCATGGCGCGTAAAACCGTCCAGCATATGGTCAAAAAAGCCAATGCCTGTATCAATATCGGAACTTCCTGTTCCATCAATATTCAGTTGCAGACGTATCTGCGTTTCTTTTGTGTTTCTTTCGATCAGTGCTTCTCTTGCCATTATTCGTTCTCCTTGTCCTCTTCCTCAAAACGGACTGCAATGGAATTTGCGTGTGCAGTCAGCTGTTCCGATGTGGCAAACTGGATAATGTCCTTGTGGATCTTTCGGAGTGCTTCCCTAGAATAATATACAATACTGGATTTTTTGATAAAATCATCTACAGAAAGTGCGGAGAAAAATTTGGCAGTTCCATTGGTAGGAAGTACATGGTTTGGTCCTGCAAAATAATCTCCAAGGGGTTCAGAGCTGTGCTCTCCGATAAAGATCGCACCTGCATTTCGTACCTTCATCATATCTTCAAAAGGATTCTTTGTGACGATCTCCATATGTTCAGAAGCAATTTCATTGGCAGCCTCAATGGCCTCGTCCATATCTTCTGCGATCAGGATATAACCAAAGTTCTCCAGGGATTTCTCAATAATGGCTTTTCTGGAAAGTACCTCAACAAAACCTCTGACTTCTTTATCTACCTGATCTGCAAATTCCTCATTTGTTGTGATCAGGATCGCAGATGCCATCTCATCATGTTCTGCCTGAGAAAGAAGATCTGCTGCAATATAACGAGGATTTGCAGTCTCATCTGCAAGAACGAGGATCTCGCTTGGACCGGCAATAGAATCAATGCTTACGTATCCATAAACTGCCTTTTTTGCAAGCGCAACAAAAATATTTCCGGGTCCTACGATCTTGTCAACCTTTGGAATACTCTCGGTTCCATATGCAAGTGCTCCGATGGCCTGTGCACCACCCACTTTATAGATTTCATCTGCTCCGGCTTCGTTGGCAGCAACAAGTGTGCTTGGATTTACTTTTCCGTCTTTTCCAGGAGGTGTTGTCATTACAATACGGTCAACACCGGCAACTTTTGCAGGAACGATATTCATCAGCACGGAAGACGGATATACAGCCTTTCCACCGGGAACGTAAACACCTACACAGTTCAGAGCGGTTACCTTCTGACCAAGCATGGTTCCATCTGTTGTGCTTGTGAACCAGCTGTTCTGAAGCTGCTTTTCGTGATAGCTGCGGATATTCACCAATGCTTTTTTGATCACATCGATCAGGGAAGGATCTACCAGCTTGTATGCTTCCTCGATCTCCTCAGGGGTTACACGGATCGTATCCTTTGTAACTTCGACTTTATCAAATTCTCTGGTAAATGCAAATAACGCGGTATCTCCCTCTGCTTTTACTTTGGCAAGGATATTTGCTACTGCATCCTCGTATTTTCCGTAATTATTAGGGCTTCTTTTTAAGAGAGTTTCCAGAATATCTTTTGTAGATTCTTTGGTGAGTTTTACCTTACGCATAATAAATTCTGCCTTCTTTCTGTATTTTGGAGGTTCATCTGTTGTTCAGTTTATTTGATCACACTTCGAAGTTCCGTGATCAGTTTGCGGATCCGTTCATCTTCCATTTTCATGCTGACCTGATTGACTACCATACGTGCAGACAGCGGGCAGACTTCTTCCAGCACCTTCAGGCCATTCTCGCGAAGGGTGCTTCCGGTTTCCACGATATCCACGATAACCTCGGAAAGTCCTACGATCGGTGCAAGCTCGATGGAACCGTTCAGCTTAATGATCTCCACAGTCTGATGCTTTTTGTTATAGAAGTAATCCTTTGCAATATTTGGATATTTTGTAGCTACACGGATCAGCTGATTGTTATTCAGGACTTCTCTGGCGCTTTCAGGGCCACATACGCACATGCGGCATGCTCCAAATCCAAGATCCATAACCTCATATAGCTTTCTTCCTTCTTCCAGAATGGTATCCTTACCTACGATACCGATATCTGCTGCACCATACTCTACATAAGTCGGCACATCCGGACCTTTTGCAAGGAAAAACTTCAGCTTCAGTTCCTCATTGGTAAAGATCAGCTTTCGGGAATCTTTGTCACGCATCTCCTCACATGTAATACCGATCTTCTCAAACATATCCAGTGTTTTGTTGGCCAGACGCCCTTTTGTGAGGGCAAATGTAAGATATCTCATCAGTCCTGCTCCTCCTTTGCCGGGCACAATGCCACTTTTTTACCTTCATTTCGAAGCGCCATTGCTTCCTGGATCGCTTTTTTCAGATTTCCCGGATCATAGGTGATCACAATGGTTTTATCGCCAGCCGGAACGGTCAGCTTCTGTCTGGAAAGCGCGAGCATCAGGTTATCAACCACAATGGCAAATCCAATGGAAGAAGCCGGTTTTCCGAAATGCTTCATCAATTCGTTGTAGCGTCCGCCCTTGATCAGGGGTTCACCGGTTCCATATGTATAAGCCTGGAAAATGATCCCTGTATAATAACGGAACTTACTGAGCATTCCAAAATCAAAAGCAATGTATTTCTCACAGCCGTATACTTTCAGAATCTCATAAATTTCTTCCAGTCGTTTTACTGCAGAAAGTGCTTCCGGATTGGAGGTGAGTTTTTTTGCTTTTTCCAGCACTTCTGCTGAACCGAACATCTGAGGCAGTTCAGCAAAAGCCTTGGAAAGGTTATCGCCTAAATTCTGTTCCTTAAGAAGCTCTTCCACACCAAAATAATTCTTCTGAGAAATCAGCTCACGAAGATGCTCTTCTATCTCCGGCTCCAGATCTGCCTCTGCAAGCAGGGATTTATAATAATCTACCTGGCCTACGCTAACCTGGAATTCGGTAAGTCCTGCTGCCTTCAGACACTCCACAGTCATAGCAAGGATCTCAGCATCTGCTGCTGCAGAATCATCTCCCATATGCTCAACACCCATCTGAGTATTTTCCTTCATCTGACCTCTGTAACTGGAATTGTTGATAAATGTATTTCCGGTATAACAAAGTCTTACAGGTCCCTTTTCCGGATCAAAATAAGTTGCACATGCTCTGGAAACAGACGGTGTAAAGTCAGGTCTGAGAACAAGTGTGTTTCCCTCTCTGTCAAAAAATTTATATAAATCCTTGGATGGGATCGTTCCTACTTCATTGCTGAACACTTCAAAATACTCAAATCCCGGTGTTTCTATATCTTCATATCCATATCTTGAAAACACCTGGTGGAGCTCCTTCTGGAGCCGTTTTTTGCGGCTGCATTCCTCTCCATAAATATCCCGCACACCTTCAGGTGTATGAAAAATACGCTGCATGTTCATTTCCTCCGTAACACGTTTTGAGATTTTCTGTGCTTCACTTTAATTCGCTACCATGCTACCACAGAAAAACTTAAATTTGATTATATAGGAAACCTTTCCAAAAGTCAATCCCGTAATTGCAGATCTTTCTGGATCCCTTCCAGATAAGGAACCAGAAATCCATTTTTTCCGGAAAGATAAAATTCCTCATCCAGCTCTTCCCGACGAAAACTTTTTCGCCCGCCATCTTCCATCCTTTTCCAGAATTCCTTCAGCTTACGAAGGGTAAGATAATAAAAAACATTATCTGCGCTGAAATAGATCAGAAAAAAAGCAATCCCCTTCTGCTTTTCAAACTCATCCATAAATGCTACCTGATGAGGATGAATGTTCGCAAGGGGAAAAGTTTTTACACAGCATTCTTTTGCATCGAAGCAGACAGGGATTCCCTGTACTGCTCCGATATAATCTACGGTACTTTTCTGTTCAAAATATGCCAGCGTGATATGCCGGGAGGTTTTATCCATTTTAACCGGAGTGATCGGCGTCGGGATTTTCTGGATGAGGGCCAGTCCCTTTTCCCTGTACTGCTCATTGGTACGATTGATAAGTTCCTCCAGAGTAGAACCACGAAGTCCTCTGCTGTTCCATGTTGCCATAAAGTCTGCCCTTTAATTTAGAAGTTTGATGGATGGGAAATAACGGATCTCCGCCTTTCCGACGATCTGATCAAACTGTACATATGTATTCTGCCAGTATCGGGAATCCTTGGAATTGTTACGGTTGTCTCCCATCATAAAGTAACAGTTTTCCGGTACTTCGTATGGTCCGAAGCTTCCGAGAGGAGTTTCCGACACAAAGGAATCATCCAGAGGTGTCTCTGAATCATTGATATAAACTTTACCATCTTTGATCTCTACTTTATCTCCGGGAAGACCGATGATACGTTTGATGAACAGCTGGGACTCATCATCCGGATATTTGAAGATCACAATGTCAAAGCGTTCCGGATCTTTCCATTTTTTTGAGATCTCGTGACCAAATACATCCATATTCAGACCATAGGCCAGACGATAGCCAAAGATACGATCTCCAGTCATAATGGTATTTTCCATAGATTCTGACGGGATCTTTGCATTGATCAGTACTACATTGTTGATAACCAGGACTACAACTACCACGATGATGATCATCTTGAGGTAATCCCATATTTCATTCCAGATTTTCATAATAACTCTCCTCCAACTTTTCCTCTTTTAGTGTTCTGAGAAAGATTTCCGGAAGCGGTGCCATAAAGACCTTCCTGGATAAATATGACAGGCTTCCTTTCATAGATGGAAACTCCATTCGAAAAGAATGAAGCAGCTGTCCTTTCAGCTTTTTATCGGCTTTTCCATATTTGGGATCACCAACAATCGAATGTCCCTCCGAAGCAAGGTGAGCACGAATCTGATGTGCACGTCCTGTGATCAGTTCAACCTTAAGAAGGGTACGGGTTCCATTGGTACCCAACGGATAATACTTTGTTTCCACTGGAAGGGCATTTTCTTTCTCTTGTTTATAGATGGTTACTTTATTGCTTTTTTTATCTTTTGCCAGATAACCTTTGATATATCTTTCTTCTTTTAAAACTCCCTCCACAAGACAGAGGTAATATTTATGAAGTTCCCTGGACTTGAACATCCCTGAAAGTTCCTGCAGACCGGAAAGGCTTTTGCCTGCCGCTATAAGCCCGCTGGTATTGCGGTCAAGGCGGTTGCATACGGAAGGACGAAAGGTTCTCAGATCATTCTCTGTAAGAGAGCCATTTTTCAGAAGATAGCCAGTCAGATATTCTACCAGTGAAGGGGTTCCGTCATCAGCAGGCTGAGAAAGCATTCCTGCCGGTTTGTTGATCAACAGGATATTTTCATCCTCGTAAATGATATCCAGAGCATAATGTGCCCGTGGAGCAGAATCATTTCCGCTGAATTTTTCAAATGTTTCATCACTTAAAAACAGTTTTACATGATCTCCTGAAAACAGCTTTTCATTCCCGGTGGCTTTTTTTCCATTGAGCGTGATATTTTTTTTCCTCATCATTTTGTAGAAAAAGCTCTTTGGAGCTTCACGGAGAAGCTTGGCCAGATATTTGTCAAAACGCTGTCCGGCCTCGTTTTCGTTAATGATAAATTCTTTCATTATATAATGCTCCTACAGACAGATTGCCAGGATCGTATGTTTGATCAGTTCTTCCCTGGAAAGATCCGGGTATCGTTCATCCGGTGTGAATTTAATCCCGTTTCTCAAAGATTCTTTGTGCTCATTCATGGAATCCAGACGTTCCAGATAGGGCTTCAGGTCCCTTAGGATCTTTACATCTACTTTATATCCATTTTTACGGATGATTTTCTGTGACTGCTCTGCAAGGTAGGCGATATCTGCTTTTGGATCACTGGTATAACCCACTACTGTATTTCCGCACACGGCAACAGCGTCCAGATAACCGCTTTTCTCATAAAAAGTCATGTACATTTCATAGGACATGACCAAGTCACCGGCATGCTTTCGGATCTCTTTATAGAGCTTTTCATCCATAGGATGACGTAACAGGATCATGATCAGGCTTACCATGGATTTACATCCTGGCAGACAGCCTACTACGGTCAGAACCGTCCAGACTGTCATTCTTGTTCCGTTGACGGCCCACGCCACAAAGAAAATGAGCAGTGGAAGCGAAAATAATCCTGCGGTGATCAAGAGTCTTCGTTTTTTTTCGCTGTTAAAATAACCGAAATCACCTTTTTTTGTTTTTCTTTTTCTGGTATCTTTCATGTGCCGAACTCCTTGTCTGTGTTTTTTTGGCTTTTTTATGAAGCTCTCTGGGACGGATCAGACATTTCGGTCCAAAGCCGACCAGATCCATACGTCCGGTCATCTTAAGTCCTTCCAGGACCAGTTCGCGATTTTCCGGATTTTTATACTGCATCAGTGCTCGCTGTATTGCTTTTTCGTGTGGATTTTTCGGCACATATACCTTTTCGCCTGTCAGCGGATGGATTCCTGTGTAATACATACAGGTAGAAAGTGTTGATGGCGTTGGATAAAAATCCTGAACCTGCTCCGGCGTAAATCCAAGATCACGGACGTATTCCGCAAGCTTCACGGCTTCCTTCATTGTACACCCGGGATGGGACGACATGAAATACGGAACGGCATATTGCTGCTTACCAGTCCGCGCATTTGCTTTTTCATATTCCTTCAGAAAGCCCTCATAAACCTCGTGCCTGGGCTTGCCCATAAACTTCAGGACTTCATCAGAAACATGCTCCGGTGCTACTCGCAGCTGACCGCTGATGTGATATTTCACAAGCTCATTAAGAAAAGTTTTATCCGGGTCTGCCATCAGATAATCAAACCGAATGCCGGAACGGACAAAAACTTTTTTAACTTTGGGGATATTCCTGACCTTTCTGAGAAGCTGAAGATAATCCTTGTGGTCTACCGTCAGATTCTTACACGGAGAAGGAAACAGGCACTGCCGCTCCTTGCAGACTCCTTTTGTCAGCTGCTTTTTGCAGGAAGGATAACGAAAATCAGCCGTAGGGCCTCCTACATCATGGATATAGCCTTTAAAATCCGGATCCTCCGTCATCTTTTTAGCTTCTTTCAGAATGGAATCGTGACTTCTTGTCTGAAGGATACGGCCCTGATGAAAGGTCAGCGCACAGAAATTACAGCTTCCAAAGCATCCTCTGTTGCTGGTCAGACTGAATTTGATCTCTTTCAGTGCCGGAATCCCGCCTTCTTTCTGGTACATGGGATGATATCGTCCTGTATAAGGCAGATCGTAAACATCGTCCATTTCCATCTGTGTCAGAGGCTGAGATGGTGGATTCTGTATCACATATCCACGGTTCCCATAAGATTCTGCCAGAGGCTTTGCTGTAAATGGATCTGTGTTTCGGTACTGAATGGCAAAGCTGTCCGCATAAGCTTTTTTATCGGTCTGTACCTGTTCAAATGACGGAAGGACCACCGGATCGTAAACCCTGCTGATATCGTGGCTTTTAAAAACCGTCCCTGCCACATATGTGATCTCCTGGACCGGAATCCCGCTTTGCAGGGCTTCTGCGATCTCCAGGATGGAATGTTCCCCCATTCCATAAGAGATCAGATCCGCACCGGAATCGATCAGAATACTGTGCTTGACCTTATTTTCCCAATAATCGTAATGTGCCATTCTTCGAAGGCTGGCTTCGATCCCGCCAAGAATGATAGGCGTATGTTTATAGGTCTGCCGGATTAGATTGCTGTATACAACAGAAGCCCTGTCCGGTCTTAATCCCATTTTTCCTCCCGGAGAATAGGCATCTGTGCTTCGGTGCTTTTTGGAAACCGTATAATGATTCACCATGGAATCCATGTTTCCTGCTGTAACGAGAAAACCCAGGCGCGGTTCCCCGAACACCTGGATGCTCTCCTTCTTTCGCCAGTCAGGCTGAGGGATCATGCCTACACGATATCCTCTGCTTTCCAGAAGACGTCCAATGATCGCAGATCCAAAAGACGGATGATCCACATAGGCATCTCCTGTCACGTAGACAAAATCCAACTCATCCCAGCCTCTTGACTTCATATCTTCTCTTGTAACTGGTAAAAAATCCTGCATTTATAATTCCTCGTATGTATGTGTATTAGTACTGTCTGCCCTGTGTTCATATGCTGTGATGGACTGCCTGGGCACGATAACCCTCTGCAATGATATCCAGCTGCCTGTGGAAGCGTTCCAGCTGACGCAGATCCTTGGTTTTGAATACCCGCAGGAACTCATCCTGTATTTTGCTGACTTCCCGTTCACTGGAAACACGGTAGAGATTTTCAATATTATTCAGAATATCCTTTACAAGATTGGACTGCATCTGAGATGAATTCTGGGCATCCATGATCTCATTGCGCACAGAAGACATTTCATGATCCAGCGAAATGATCGCATCGGATGCTTTACTAAGACGTTCTGCTACATGAGGAGGCATATCACCTTTGTATTTATACTGAAGGGAATGTTCGATCGTTGCCCAGAAATTCATTGCCATGGTACGGATCTGTATTTCTACCTGAAGCCGTTTCGGCCCATGAATAGTCTCCACTGTATAATAAAGGATCATGTGATAACTCCGGTAACCGCTCTGCTTGATATGCGTCAGATAGTTCTTTTCACTTTTGACTTCCATATCTGTTCTTTTTCGGATGATCGCAGCAACGGTATCGATATCTTCTTCAAACTGACATATGATCCGTACTCCTGCCAGATCTTCCATTTCTGTTTCCAGCTGTTCGATCGGGATATCTTTACGCTGCATTTTCTCCAGGATACTGGAAACACTTTTTACTCTTCCACTGACTTGTTCAATGGGAGAATAACGATCATTTTCGTGATACTCTTCTATCATATGTTTAAACTTGACTGTCAGTTCTTTGACAGCCAGCTCGTAAGGGCACAAAATACTTCGCCATAACTGTATTTCCATGTTGCTCGCTCCTTATCATCTGCCGTCAGTCTCTTTTTGGTTTTGGTGACAGCGGCATACATTTTTTATTATAACATATGTTTTGAAAAAAAAGGGATTGTTTATCAATTTTTTATTAAAAAATTATAGAATTATTTTCCTTTTTGTGTGATGCATCCACAAATCTATATATATGTATAATTCTGTATTTTATGAATAATTTTTTATCAGGGCATAAAAATACCCTGGAGAAACCTTACGTCTCTCCAGGGTAAAAGTTCGAACATACTTCGAACGGAATCAGTCTTTCAGATTTTTGAGAACCTGTACAAGATAGTTCCATACTCTTTCTGTGGAAGCAATGCTGAGAACCTCCTCGGATGTATGGATATCCTTCATATCCGGTCCAAGGGATACACAGTCCAGTCCTTCCATTTTTTTATAGAAAAGCCCGCATTCAAGGCCTGCGTGGATCGCTACGACTTCAGGCTTATGTCCGTACATTTCCTCAAAAACTGCAACCATTTTATCTCGTAATGGAGATTCCTTTCTGTATTCCCATGCCGGGTATGCACCCTGTACTTCATAGTCACCACCAAGAAATTCTGTGAGATATTCAATCTTATCAGATAATGCACTGCATGCAGCGTCTACAGAGCTTCTTACACTGGAACTTGCAAAAAGCTCGTCCTTATCCAGACGGAGGATACCGATATTGCTGGAGGTTTCCACCAGGCCTTTGATGGTTCCGCTCATTTTCTGGATTCCGAATGGTACATTCTGCAGATAAAATACGATCTTTTCCTGACTTGTAGGATGAAGAACCTCTGCTGTTGCAGTACCCTTTTCTGTTATTTCAAAAGTAATGTTTTCGTCAGAACCAGTATATTCTTCACGGAGCTGCTCCTGGAGCTCTTTTGCGTAAGCTTTTACCTCAGCAACAGAATCCGTAAGAAATTCTGCGGTGCACTCTCTTGTAATGGCATTGTCTTTCTGTCCGCCTGTAAGAGAAATAAGGGCATATTCCGCTTTTTTCTTAAGTCCGTAAAGAAACCGTCCCATAAGTTTATTGGCATTCGCTCTGTTCTTGTCAATCTCGGCACCGGAATGTCCGCCCATAAGTCCACAGACTTTGACCTGTACCTTTTCTCCTTCTCCTTCTACGCGCTGGACAGGGATATGGCTGATACCGGAAAGACCGCCGGCACAGCTGATCCAGAGACTTCCCTCCGCTTCAGAATCCAGATTGATAAATCTTCTTCCCTTCAGCACGCTGCAGTCCAGACCGACTGCACCAAGAAGACCAATCTCCTCATCAACCGTGAGCAGTACTTCAAGAGGAGGGTGTGGAATATCTGTACTGTCAAGAAGGGCAAGGCCATAAGCAACTGCAATACCATCATCACCGCCAAGAGTTGTTCCGTTGGCTGTGATATAACCATCTTTTACAGAGATGTTCAAACCATCTTTTGTAAAATCATGATCTACATCCGGTCGTTTTTCACATACCATGTCCATGTGGCCCTGGATGATCACTGTGGGAGAATTCTCATATCCTGGTGTGCCTGGCTTGTAGATCACTACATTATTCAGCTCATCCTGTACATATCTGAATCCATGATCCTTCGCGAATTCCACAAGGAAATCACTGATCTGTTTTGTATTTCCGGAACCATGAGGAATCTTGCAGATTTCTTCAAAATAATAAAAAACTCTCTTTGGTTCACAATTTTCTAATACTGGCATAAATTCTGCCTCCTTCTGCTTCATAAATTCATTTGTCTTTTATAATAATCATATACTGTAAAAAAAGCAAGGACCTGTTTTTATGAAACGAAAAATAATCATATTTTTCTATATCTGCCTGTTGTTTTTTCTGCTTTTTCACCCAAAAGAAGCTCTTACCGGAGTAAAAAATGGACTTGGATTGTGGTTGAATATCATGATTCCCACTCTGCTGCCATTTCTGATCCTGACAGGAGCATTATTAAAAACTGGAAATATCCGGAAGCTTCTGAAACCATCTGCTTTCTTCTGGAAAACGTTTTTCGGGCTTTCACCTGCTGGAGCCTATGTTCTGATCCTGGGTCTGTTATGCGGATATCCTATGGGAGCCAAACTGGCACATGATCTGTACATAGACCAGCAGATTTCCCGCAGAGAAGGGGAATATCTTCTTACGTTTAGCTGCAATGCAAGCCCCGCATTTATCATTTCCTATCTTTCCGGGATACTCTTGAAAAATAAGATATCAGCAGTACAAATGATCCTCACTTTTCTGGCGGCAGATCTCTTTTGTATGCTGTTTTTTCGTTTCGTTGTATATCGCGGGCATACCGTGGACTCTGTCTGCGTAAACAAGATAAAAAAAGAGACATACCAACAGGACTCCATAGGAGCCATCCTGGATGTCTCGATCATGGACGGATTTGAAACCATCACACGTCTCGGGGGCTATATTCTCCTCTTCTCACTGATACTCGCCAGTATCAGCTTTTACTGGCCATTTCATGCACAAAGCTGTATGCTGTTCACAGCACCACTGGAACTAACTACCGGGCTGAAACAGATTGCCGACACACCACTGCCATGGAAAAGCAGATACCTTGCTTCTATGCTCCTGACTTCTTTTGGTGGCTTTTGCGTCATGGCTCAGACAAAAAGCGTATTGGAAAACAGTTTGTCACTGATCCCCTACGCTATTTCAAAATGTCTGAACGCCAGTGCGATATTCCTGATCCTAGTTTTCTCCGATATCGTCTAACAGATCTTCGTCTTCTTTTGTTATAGAAGAACTGTCATCATCCTGGAAGGTATTGGAGATTGCCGCTGCCTGAGCAGTCTGTGGTGCAAGCTCCTGACGATTATGATTAACAACCTCAAGGCAGCTCTGCAGAGCATCAATAAATGCTTTGTATTTACCACCGGCATCTTCAAGTGTCTGATTCAGGACAGAACCGATATTAGCCATCATATCATCTGTGTATGTGATCGCACTGAGACGAATGCTGTTT
Source organism: Blautia sp. RTP21359st1_E11_RTP21359_211015 (assembly GCF_040910705.1). Classification (NCBI taxonomy): domain Bacteria; kingdom Bacillati; phylum Bacillota; class Clostridia; order Lachnospirales; family Lachnospiraceae; genus Blautia; species Blautia sp. RTP21359st1_E11_RTP21359_211015. The sequence goes on along the minus strand of NZ_JBDGAB010000009.1, from coordinate 26,483 downwards.
GCATCCTGTGTTGCAGAATCAAGAATCTCCTGAGCCTGCTTGTTTGCAGCATTTATGGTCTCATTTGCCTGTGCATATGCTTTCTGCATGATCTCATGCTGTGTAACAAGTTCCTGAGCTTTGGCCTGAGCATCTGCGATCAGACTGTCAGCTTTAGCCTGAGCATCCTCAAGGATCGCATCCTTATTGCTGATGATCTTCTGATAACGTTTGATCTCATCCGGAGTTTTCAGACGAAGTTCACGTAAATACTCCTCAATCTCTTCTTTGTTCACTACGATCTTGGTAGTGGAAAGAGGCTGGAATTTACAGCTGTCCACATACTCTTCAATCTCCTGAATAATCTGTTCAATTCTGCTGCTCATAATACACTCTCCTTATTTCTCTGTTTCTCTTTTTTTCAATTTCTCTTCGACTGCATCCGTAATCTCACGTGGAGCGAATTTGCTCAGATCTCCTCCGAAATTAGCAACTTCTTTCATGATCGTGGAGCTTAAGTATGCATATTCCAGACTGGTTGTAAGAAAAACGGTGTCCACATCCGGTGCCAGAACACGATTAGTCTGGGCCATCTGCAGTTCATATTCAAAATCCGTGACAGCACGAAGCCCTCGAACGATCACCTGGGCATGGTTTTCCCTGGCAAAGTTCACTGACAGGCCCTCGAATGCTTTCACCTCCACATTCGGGATATCTTTTGTCGCCTTTGTTAGTATCTTAACACGTTCTTCTACAGAAAACAACGGACTTTTTGCAGAATTATGCAAAACTCCCACTATAACCCGGTCAAATGAAATGCTTGCCCGCTTAATGATGTCAAGATGGCCATAGGTTGCCGGGTCAAAGCTTCCCGGGTATACTGCTGTTATCATATGTCTGTCTCTCTTTCATTTTTTTAGGAAAACATGCTTGTTGGTTTTATATTCCTTGGAACGTACCAGATGATATCCAAGGTCCTCTACATAAGAAAAATCCGTATGTAGATCTTCCTCCACAACGATCAGCGTGTTTTCATCTGCAAGAGTGCTGTCAGCCAGATACTCAAGGACTGGTTGTTCCAGATGCTGTTCGTATGGTGCATCCATAAAAATACAGTCAAATGGTTCTCCGCCTTCCAGTGAACGCAGTGCCTGAAGCACATCCATGTTCAGCAGTTTACCACCATCCGTGAGTTTTGTAAATGAAAGATTTTCGCGGATACAAGTGCATGCTTTGGGATTTTTTTCCACAAATACGGCATACTCGGCTCCACGGCTCAGAGCTTCAATACCGATCGCTCCGCTTCCGGAAAACAGATCCAGAAACCGACAACCCGGTATTTCAGGCTGGAGAATGTTAAAAAGAGTTTCCTTAATACGGTCTGTTGTTGGTCGTGTCTCATTTCCGGGAATGGTTTTTAAGTTTAATCTACGTGCTTTTCCTGCTATGACTCTCATTTCAGATTTAATCTCCAATCCAGATCACCGCGGGCCAGTCCAAGGATCAGAAGTTCCGCAGTGGCAATATTTGTAGCAACCGGAATGTTGTACTGGTCGCAGCGTTTGACAATGCTCATGATATCCGGCTCTACCGGGTCCATCATGACAGGGTTATAAAACAGGATCACCATATCCAGATCCTGACGCTCTACCATCTCCATAAACTGCTTGTCTCCGCCTATACTTCCGGCAAGAAATTTGTGAACGTGAAGACTGGTTGCTTCCTCAATTCTTCTTCCTGTTGTTCCGGTTGCATATACTTCATGTTTGGCAAGGATATTCTTGTATGCAATACAGAAGTCTTCAATCAGAACTTTCTTACTGTTATGCGCAATAATTCCTAAATTCATAATTCACCTCTCCATTCTCTGCCCTTGGGTTACATCCCTTTTCTCCCCTTTATATAGGTAAAATCATATAACTCTGTAACTGATTCTAGCATAACGCCCAAAAAAGTGCAATTTAATTCATGTAAATTCATGAAAAATTAATATTTTCCCCGGCGTTGCTCCATATACTCTATTCTTCCCAGCTGTTTCCTGTAGTATAATCAATTTCAATTCCCGGCTGTATGTTATAAACAAAAACATGGAAAGATATCTTCTGGTCTTTAACGGATTCGGCTTCCATTTCCACACCCCGGGCTACCAGTTCATCTCCCTTAAAAAACGGAGTTACACGATACATGCAGGGATTTCCTGTACTGTGCACGTAATCTGCAACCTCATTTTCAAAAGGAAGCATTCCCGTCACATTGAGATATCTGGTTCCTGTGATAAGGTTTTTCCTGTTTGCATTCTCTCCAGTCAGCTGATACCCGATAAGATGGCAGCGATTATACAGATACCGGCCATCTACATTTTCATATTTTACAGTATGCCATCCTGTAGGCTTTACCATTCCGATCGCTCCTCGCTCTTCATCAGGCATCAGCTCCGGTGTGATCTTGGATTCTGCATAACCGCAGCGCCCCAGGGAATCTAGTTCACTATAAAATTCGTATGCAGGTCCTGCGCTTTTTTCATCAGAAAAAGAGGGTATATTTCCATTGATCTCCACATATGGATTGCCGCTGTATTCCGGAATCTGATCCAGAGAAACAGATTCTGTCTGCCCTCCTGTCTTCGTCTGGGATTGTTTCAGCAATCCTGCCACTGCATCGGAAGCGGATTCCGAAACATCTTCCCAGAGGATCTGCGCATTTTCTTCTATATATGTAAGAAATACCTGTCCGAAGATCCGGCTTTGATCTTTTACCTCTTTCAGGCTCCCCGGCGGCATCCAGCCATTACATACTGCAAGGATGACACACAGGATAATGGCTGTGAGTATTTTTCGCCTGGGCTGTTTTTTTCGTTTATATTTTCGCTTGTATGTAGGATAACGCTTCTTTTTCACGGGACCCCCTTACTTTTTTTGTCTGACAGATATTATATGTGATGCAGAGATTATTATAACCGCATCTCCCGTCAAAAAGCAACCATACATTCGGTTTTTTACCGCGGTATAATTTATGAACGGAAATATTTTTATATGTTAAATTTCCTTTAACTGCCAGTGTATTATTTTATGGTTTTCATATACTAGCAATGTAACAGTAAACCAAATAACAACCAAGGAGGAAATGAATTATGCCAAGTAACACTTCTTCTAACAAAGCAGTTGTACCGGAAGCAAAGGGCGCACTTGACCGTTTCAAATATGAGGTAGCAAACGAGCTGGGTGTTCCGCTTACAGACGGATACAACGGAAACCTGACTTCCAAACAGAACGGATCCGTAGGCGGATATATGGTCAAAAAGATGATCGAGGCGCAGGAGCGTCAGATGTCCGGCAGTTCCCAGGGCGGCCAGCAGTACTAAATCTGTACGCGCAGGTAGTTTCATTGCTATGCTGAGTTGATCTAAGCTCATGCAAAAAAAGATGCTGTCTGACAGAACTGAAAACCTGCCAGGCAACATCTTTTTATTTTATATAAGATCCAAAAGTCTTAAAATCCTATATTCATTTACAGCAATTCCTGTACTTTTCGATATACAACCTCTGCAAATTTCTTATGTCCTGCTACATTCAGATGTTCCTGATCTGCGTCACAGCAATGTACATAGGATGCTGCCGGAAGGAAACTGATATGACGTTCAGCTGCGATTTTTTCATAAACAGGCTGCAGATTTCTGGAAACGATCACAGACTCTCTGGAAAACTCCTGGTCATATCCTTCCTGCCATACTTTTTCTCCCAGATAGATGGGAGACATGAGAAGGACTTTCGCTCTTGGTGCGTATTCCTGGATCTGATCCAGCAGTCTTGTGATTCCCTTTCCGATTACATCTGCGGATGCTCCAAAAACAGTTTTGCAGTCATTGGTTCCCAGCATTAGAGTGATCACATCCGCCTGGGCATGTGTTTCCAGAAGTGTGGGAAGAAGTGCAGTTCCTTTTCTTCCGTCGCGGAGCGGATCTTCGAAAACCGTTGTTCTTCCGCACAGTCCTTCCTCGATCACGCGATATTCTTCTTTATTCAGTTTTTCCTGGAGAAGGCTTGTCCAGCGTACTCCCCACGGTAGTCTCTCTCTGCTCTCTCCGTCATATCCCCATGTATTGGAATCTCCAAAGCATAATATCTGTTTCATTTTACCATATCCCTACCTGTTTAGTATGCTATTACTTAAATGAATAATAACATGCTATTTGGAATTGGTCAAATATGCAAAAGAAATAGCCTGCTATAGACATTCTCTATAACAGGCCAATATATATCTTTTAAAATACTGTTCGATGAAGATTTTGTTTACAGTCCGATAAATCCTGTAACATCTCCGTTGATCACATAATGTGCACCATTATCTTCGGGTTTAATGTAGATTTTGAGATCTTTCAGTTCAGAAGCTTTTTTGCCCATATCCTCTGTCCAGATCTTTTTGATCCTGTCAGCAACCTCTGAAGTATGTATCTCTTTGCCCCAGTACTGAACATATACTTCTGTCACTGGCTCAGCTTTCTTAGCTGCTGTTGTCTTAGCAGCCGTCTTGGTTGTTGTTTTCTTAGCTGCAGTTGTTTTTCGTGTTGTTGTCTTCTTGGCAGCGGTTTTCTTAGCTGGCTCTTCTGATTTTACAGCTGTTGTTTTCTCTTCAGCAGATTTTACTTCTGCTGTTTTTTCTTCTACTGGTTTCTCAGCGGCAGGTTTTACCTCAGCTGTCTTCTCAGCTGCTTTTGTTTCTACAGAAGCTTTTGCATCGTCTGTCTTCGGTGTCTCAGCCTTAACGGCTTTCTCTTCGGATGCGGTTACTACAGATTTTGCAGGAGTCTCGCTTATTGAAGCCGTTTTTACAGTTGTCTTGGTTGCAGCTTTCTTTGTTCTAGCCATGTTTATAGCCTCCTTACAAGGGATTTGTTAATCTTTTCTCATGCAATACAATACTACGATTTGAAAGTTTTGTAAAGAAAAGTTTCAAAAGTCTATTAGTTAAGGCTGTAATTTACAGCATGTACACGATAAGTTACACTGCTTTTACTATATGTCCAGTTATGACGCAGCAGACAATTATGATGACGTCCGTCCCCATCCAGATTACACTCTATCACTTTAAATGAATCACTGTAAACTTCTGTAACGATAGCCGAATGTCCATTATTATTGATGCGCACATAGTCTCCTACCTGAACATTATTATCATATATTCTCTGAAGGCCTGATACTCTCTGCCCTTCCCAGATATCATAAAATACTTTTCTTGCAAACCCATCACACTGGATAGCCCCGTCAAACTTATTGCAATCATACTCGCCATTACCTGGTATCGGATCAATTCCGCTCTGAGTTCCGTGATGTTTGCATGGAACATCACTGATCGTATCCTGAAATCTTTCAGGAGCTCCGCTGCTGTCCAGATTATCTGTCAGATCTGAATAACTGTTTACAACATGGTTCCAAAATTTCCCATCAGGAAATTTGATTTTTTCATCTTCAATTCTCTGCTGCAGATTTTTCTTTTTAATAACAGTAAGATTAACAATTACCGGCTTCGCTGCATTATAAAACGTTGTACTTTTTGTAGTAACTGTGATCTGCACTTCTCTCTGAATATCGTTTTCTTGCCATTCCTTCAAAGTAACCGTTCCATCAGAAGCTACCGATGCAATAGCACTGTTGCTGCTGGAATAAACCAATGTTGCATTCTGATCTGCTTTTGCCCCGAGATTGAATGCTCCATCATAGATCTTACGTTCCTGCTGCTGTACACAGCTGACAGATGGAGTTCCTTTTACCGTAGTGATCGTCAGTTTCCTGGTTGCCGGAGCATAGGAAGAAGATTTCGCTGCAGTGATCTGGATTGTAACTTTTCCAAGCTTCTTTGCCTTTTTAAAGTTCAAATTACCTTTGGAATCCACAGAAACAATACTGGTATCTAAGGACTTATAAGTAAGTTTCCCACCTTCTGAAGGAACTTTGGCACCAAGAGATTTCATTGTAGTGGAATACGCTATTTTTGCCCCATTCTTTACAGCAGTGGTAATATTCTGTCTTTTCAGCACATTAATCTTAATTGCAATATTCTGTGCCTGATAATGTTTGGTCGCCGCAACTTTTACAGTAACTGTTGCCACTCCCTCTCCATTAAGCATAATCTTGCTATTTTTTACAGATGCAATTTTTGCATTAGTGGTTGAATATGTCACTTTTGCAAATTCTTTTTTTCCTGAAACACTGATTTTGTAGGATTTACCTTTGTCTGTATAAAGTTTTGTAATACTTCCTGGTGTAACTTTTACCGGCTGTTTTGCTTTGCTGATCTTATAAGCTATTTTTTTTGTACCTGTAAAATTGCCCTTTCCTGTGATTTGTAAGGTTGCTGTTCCAGGTTCTTTATTATTAAGATATTTATATGTATAATCTTTTTCATTCTGTAATGAGATCATTCCGGCCGCATTGGCTTTCGGCATATAAATAGAAAATGCGGGAGTTTTTGCCTGTCCATCCCAGGTGTAAATCGTTGTCTTCAAATTAACTTGAACTTTACCGTCAAGACTGCATGCTTTGATGGTAAAATATTTAGAAACAGAATCTTTGTAACTTCCCTTTCCTGTGATTTTTGCAACAGCTTTTGTTCCCGTTTTTGTATTATTAGAATAAGTTACTGTATAATCTGTGCCGCTTTTTAATGTTGTATTTCCAAGTTTAACAGTTACACCTGGCTTCTGCGGACTTCCATTGTAAGTTGCAGTTTTTACAGTTACCTTTGCCGTTTTGATGCTCTTTCTAACTACTGGTTTTGAAGCAACTACCTTTAAAGTGATACATTTACTGTTCGTTGGCATGGTCGTATATTTTTTGCCTGAGCTGTCTGACATGGTAAATGGAAGTTCTATAGAGCACTTCAGGTTCGGGATTGTTTTCAGTGTTTTAAGATTATCCATATAGTACAGCATATATCTTGCATCATTGACGCTAGATGTATTAAACTTACTGAGGTTTAGAGATTCCAGGCTGCTACAGGAGTTAAACATATATCCCATCTTTACCACTTCAGAAGTATTGAAATGGCTCACGTCCACAGCTTTTAACGCATAGCAGCGTGAAAACATTCCTTCCATAGATTTTACTTTTGATGTGTTAAATTCAGAAACATCCAGAGAAGTCATTTTTTTAAGCTCGCCAAACATAGAATTCATATCTACTACCTTGGATGTATCAAAATTTTTAATATTGAGGCTTGTTAAAGACTCATTTCCATAAAACATGAAATACATATTCTGTACATTAGAAGTATTAAAACTCTTCAGATCCAGAGACTTGAGCTTGCTCATAGTACAGAACATTTTGCCCATATCTTCTACATTTGATGTATTAAAGTTTCGTACATTTAACTGTGTAAGACTTTCGCACCGTTCGAACATACCGTTCATATATACAACATTTGCTGTATTGAAATTACTGACATTCAACTGTGTAAGGCTTTCACAGCAATAAAACATCTCCTCCATAGTCGTAACATTCGCTGTATTAAATCTACTGACGTCCAACTGTTTAAGATTCCGACATTCACGGAACATTCCGCTCATCCTTGTCACTCTGGAAGTATTAAAATTCCGGACATTCAGCTGTGTAAGGCTTTCACAGCCTAAAAACATGCTATTCATATCATTAACTTTTGAAGTATCAAATTTACTGACATCCAGAGTTTTTAATTTACTGCAATTTCGGAACATTCCCTGCATATGAGATACATTTCCGGTTTTCAATGAACCAGTATCCAGCTGTGTAAGGCTTTCACAATCTGAGAACATAAAGGCCATGTCTGTCACCTTACTGAAATCACAGTTTTTAAAAGTGATCCTGGTAAGATTCCTGCATCCCTTAAACATAGCTCTTGTCTTTGTGATTCCGGAAATTTCAACTATGGCTGTTTTAATATCATCCTGCCATTTACTCCAGCCCCTTTCTGCATCCCAATAATAATCTGAGGTATCATAGTCACCGTTTCCTTTTAATGTAAGACATCCGGATGTATCAATTGACCAGGCAATATCTCCGGTGATTCCTCCATCCATCATGCTTGCGGAAGCACTTACAGCATCTTCTTCTCCATCAGAAAAGTCATCATTTTCTGCCATTTCTTCTGTTTCCGGTTCTTCCGAAAGATTTTCAGTGTCCTCCGACATTTCTATATTATCCGCTTCTTCCGGCTCTTCTTCTAATTCCTGTTCTGTGCTATCAGGTAATTCTGCTGCTTCATCGTCTGCTGAGATTCCATCTTCAAAAATATCTTCCTCAGAAAAACTTTCCTCTGGACTGTCAGTCTCCTCATTTACATTTTCCTGGACTGTTTCCGGTTCTGTCTCTGAAGCCATGGTTATCCCTGCATTGCCAAAGATCATAGACCCTGATAAAACGACACACAGAAGTTTTTTGATCATTTTTCTCCTCATCCTGTTTTCTCCCTTTTTCTTTTTATACTAAAACGAAGTTCTGATTCTTCGCTTTGCTCCATCCAATTAGATCCCCAGATTTTCCAGTTCTTCACTCATATACCCCTTGAGATGCTCCTTTAAAGCCTTATGCTGAGGCAGGATAAGATCAAAATCCAGTGCCAGGATCTCACCAGCTGCTTCACTTGCATTCTTCAGGATTCCCGCATCATTGTAGATATCACCGATCTTAAATTCCATCAGTCCGCTCTGGCGGATACCGAAAAGATCTCCTGGGCCCCGAAGCTTCAGATCTTCTCCGGCTATATAAAATCCATCATTGGATTCATTGAGGATCTTCAGACGTTTAGAAGTATTTTCTTCATTATTTCCCTGGATAAAAATGCAGTAAGACTGATGCTCTCCACGCCCTACACGGCCCCGAAGCTGATGAAGCTGGGCAAGCCCGAAACGTTCTGCATTTTCTACCATCATGACGGTAGCATTTGGCACATTCACTCCAACCTCCACAACTGTGGTAGATACCAGTACCTGGATCTCGCCGGAAGCAAACGCCTCCATGATCCTGTTTTTCTCTTTTGGCTTCATCTTTCCGTGAAGGATTTCTACTTTGATCTCCCCCGGAAGGATCTCCTGAAGCTTTCTGGCATAATCTGTAACATTCTCTGCCTCCAGGCCTTCGCTCTCTTCCACCATAGGACAGATCACATAAGCCTGCCTTCCCATCTGCACCTGCTTTTCAATAAAAGAATACGCCTTGGGACGGTAGGAAGTTCCTACTACGCAATTCTTGATCGGAAGTCTTTTTGCAGGAAGCTCGTCAATGATCGAAATATCCAGATCTCCGTATAAAATGATCGCCAGTGTCCGGGGAATGGGGGTTGCGCTCATAACAAGTACATGAGGCGGATTTCCTCTGGTCGTCAGCGCTTCTCTCTGGCGAACGCCGAATCTGTGCTGCTCATCTGTGATCACAAGCCCCAGATTCTTATATTCCACCTTTTCCTGGATCAGGGCATGAGTTCCGATGATCACATTCACTTCACCGTCTGCAATCTTCTGATAGATCTCACGCTTCTGTCTGGCTGTGGTAGATCCTGTCAGAAGCACCGGATGGCAGGAAGCGATATTCTGTTCTTCCATCAGCCTCAGAAAGCCTTCGTAATGCTGATTTGCCAGAACCTCTGTCGGTACCATCAATGCACTCTGAAATCCATTCTCTGCTGAAAGTACCATAGCTAAAAATGCGATCACGGTCTTGCCGCTACCAACATCCCCCTGTACAAGCCTGGACATCAGCTTATGACCGCTCAGATCCCGTTCGATCTCATGCCAGACATTCTTCTGGGCTCCGGTCAGGTCATAGGGAAGCCCTTCTATGATTTCCTCGGTTGTCCATACTGGTTTCATTGGAAAAGTGTTTGGAGCCTCTTCTGTTTTCTCCTTCAAGAGCTGTATTGCCAGCACAAAAAGCAGAAATTCATCGAATACCAGACGTTTCCTGGCTGTGAGAAGCTCCTGCATATTTTTCGGAAAATGAACAGTCCGGATCGCATAATTAGCATCTGCGAGCTGATAGCGTTCCCGTATCTCCTCCGGCAGATATTCCCCATGGAGAGGCCTTGTATCCAAAATCTGATGGACCAACTTCGTGATCATCTTGTTGGAAAGTCCTTTCGTCAGACCATATACAGGCTGCATACTGTGAATGATTTCCTCATAAGCTGCCGGGGTAAAAATCTCCGGATGTTCCATCTGCGGACGGCCTTTTTTTCTGATGATCTTTCCTCTGAGGATAAACACACTGCCCTTTTTGAGTGTTCCCCTCAAATAAGGCGCATTGAACCAGGCAACCGGCAATCGGCCGCTTGCATCTGTCACAGTTGTTGTCAGAACCTGGAGATTGCGTATCTGGTTAATATAAATACCTGTTGCTATAGTGGCACGGATAGAGACTGTTTTGTCCTCCTCTGCTGATGCAATCTCCACAGGCTCCTCATATATATCGTAAGTCCGCGGATAATAACGGAGAAGCTCTTCCGCAGTCGTGATCCCGATCTTCTGGAAAAGCTTCTCTGTTTTCTCACCCACGCCTTTTAATTCACGTAAAGGTGTCTTATCATTCATTTTTTGTGCTCTTTATTCTACAGAAATCAGATAGTAGTAAATTGGCTGTCCACCCTGGTTCAGCTCAACCTCGCACTCCGGATATTTCTCGGTAAGAGAATCAGAAAGTGCCTCTGCATCTTCCTCAGATACATCTTCACCATAGTAAACACTGATGATCTCAGATTCCTCGTCAACCATCTCTGCTACCATCTCCTCCGCTACCTGAAGTCGATCTCTGCCTACTGCAAGGATACCTGCATCACCGATTCCCATGATATCTCCCTCATGGATTTCCTTGTCATCAATACGTGTATCACGGACTGCATAAGTAATCTGTCCGGTCTTCACTCTGGAAATCGCATCGGTCATGGAAGCAAGGTTCTCCTCGCTGCCCTTCTCCGGAACAAAGCTGATCATTGCGGAAATTCCCTGTGGGATTGTCTTGGTTGGTACTACAATGATCTCCTTGTCCTCAGTCAGATCTCTTGCCTGGTTAGCTGCAAGGATAATATTCTTGTTATTCGGGAAAATATAAATTGTTTTTGCATTTACTTTCTCAATAGCATTGAGCATGTCTTCGGTACTCGGATTCATAGTCTGACCGCCTTCGATCAGATAATCTACGCCAAGCTCACGGAAAATCTGAGAAAGTCCCTCACCTACGGATACGGAAATAAATCCATGATCCTTTGGTGGTTCTTTGTTTTCTGCCTGTTCTTTTGCAAGTTTTTCCGCATCTTTGATCAGTTTTTCCTGATGTTCTTCTCTCATATTGTCAATCTTCATACGGGAAAGCTGACCATACGTGAGTGCGCGTTCAAAAGCCTGTCCCGGATGATTGGTGTGCACGTGTACCTTGACAATCTCATCATCAGCCACCAAAACAATGGAATCACCGATGGAATCCAGAAATTCACGGAAACGGTCGATCTCATCCTGTGGAAGCGGTTTTTCAAGAAGGATAATAAACTCTGTACAATATCCAAATTTGATATCTGCCTCTGCCTGAGGAGAAATCTTTGTGATCTTAGGAGCTGCTGCCTCAAACTGGGAATAATCCACTTCTTTTCCATGATATCCGTCGATGGCACCACGGAAAACTTCCAGAAGTCCCTGTCCGCCAGAATCCACAACACCTGCTTCTTTCAGGACTGGAAGCATCTCTGGTGTTCTGGCAAGAGTTTCCTCTGCATGCTGAAAGATCCCGTCGAAAAAAGCATCCAGATCTTCTGCAGCATCAGCAAGCTCTGCTGCTCTGTCTGCTGCAGCTCTGGCTACAGTAAGAATGGTTCCCTCTTTTGGTTTCATAACTGCTTTGTATGCAGTTTCAACGCCTCGCTCCATAGCTGCGGCAATGGCAGGTGCATCCAGATCTGTAAGTTTACGCACACCTCTGGTAAATCCACGCAGAAGCTGTGACAGGATAACACCGGAATTACCTCTGGCTCCACGGAGGGAACCGGAAGAAATTGCCTTTGCCAGGGATTCCATATCCGGATCTGTAAGAGCACCTACTTCAGAAGCAGCAGACATGATGGTAAGCGTCATATTGGTTCCCGTATCTCCATCAGGTACAGGAAACACATTCAGTTCATTGATCCACTCTTTCTTCGCTTCCAGATTCTTTGCTCCGGACAGAAACATTCTGGAAAGTATTTTAGCATCTATGGTTTTGTTATTCACCACAAGTTCCTCCTCTAAAACTAATCTATTGCACGCACGCCCTCAACCATAATGTTGATCTTTTCAATCTCCATTCCTGTAAAGGCTTCGACTTTATATTTTACATTGTTGACAAGATTGTCCGCAATAGTACTGATATTCACGCCATATGCTACGATGACATGAAAATTCAGCCGGATCTTATTATCATCCGTGATCTTAACACTGATACCATGTTTCAGGCTGTCAATACGCAAAAGCTTGACCAGGCCATCCTTCATACTGATAGCTGCCATTCCGATGATACCAAAACACTCTACCGCCACACTGCCGGCATAAGTCGCAATGACATCTGTATCAATTACGATCTGACCCAATCCGGAATCTATACGTCCATTCATATGGTTACCTCCATTGTTTCATTCAGATTAAATTATATAAAACCATTATAACCTTTTTTTTATAATTACGCAATGATAGAGTTCAACTTGTTTTATCTTATAGAAAATTAAGCTCATCCACTCTATTGAAGGGGAATCCAGGATTGTGATGGAGCATGCCGACCGATACTATGAAGCCGGTTTTTCTTTTTCGTTTATCTACTTATAATCCTTTTACAAACGCAACTGCATTTTTTATATCTTCTTCATCTGGATGCCCTTTTGCAATTCCACCAACCAGTTTAAATGGACCAAATGTGTCATAACCCTTGCACCCGAATTTTCCTATCACTTTAGAACGCTTCTTATCCAAAATCTGCTCAATGGATTTATAATTCGCACTTCCACCATAAGTACAGATCAGAAATACCTTTTTGTCGTCCGGTAGATTCTTCTCTGCAAATCCCAATATCGACTGATGAAATTTTGAAAAATAGATTCCTGATGCAAACCCAATCATATCATAACTGCTCAGATCTGCATCGGGTTGTTTTACAGCATCAATCAAATCAACCTGACACTCTTCTGCTATGCTCTTTACTAATTTTTCTGTATTTCCATGATGTACCGATGCATATATGATTGCTTTTTTCATTTGTTTTCCTTTCTGCCTGCGCCATCAATCAGGTCATAACTCATGTCCAAAAAGTCCAGTATCTTTGCTTTACTGACCGAACCATCCAGTAAAATCGTGATCCAGTGCTGCTTGTTCATATGGTATCCAGGTAAAAATCCATGCGTCTGAATAATCAAATTCGTCATGTCCGGATCACACTTTACATCCATGATATCAACCGACTCTTTTCCTTCTAATCCCAGTTTCGATTTTTCGACAGTCATGATCACTGCATACCATTTTCCGTTTTTATGTCGAAGTACTGCACTGTCTGGCGATGTACTCCATAAATATTCCGGGACTGTTCCGTACTGTTTCTGCACATATTTAAAAATTTCTTCTTTCTTCACAAGCTATTCAACTCCTGACGTTTCTGATATCCTACCTATAATCATACCACATTTTCGGATTCCGAACTACCTGCCAAATTCTTTTGCATTTTCCCGTTTTTCCTATCCTCATATGCCAGTTCAACAAGAATATGTTCTATTCAGATTCAGGAAAGAGACCAGGCCAAAGAAAAAACGATAAATTAATTCGCACTGGGTAATTTTCTATGTTTCAAATTGATCTAAACCATACACACAACGCTTAATTTCACCATGATCCGCCCTGTTCCCGGAGGTATGGAATACTTTCCTTAAAACTCTTTGCAGAATTTTTGATAAATTTCCTTTTTTTGCTTGCAAAAGAGCAATTCATCTGTTAAAATGGTGACTGTTGATAAAAGGAGGTGCTATTCATGGCTAAATGTGCAATCTGCGATAAAGGAGCTCATTTCGGAAACAATGTGAGTCATTCCCATAGAAGATCCAACAAAATGTGGAAATCTAACGTTAAATCCGTCAGAGTAAAAACAACTGCCGGCGGAGCAAAGAAAATGTATGTATGTACTTCTTGTTTAAGATCCGGAAAAGTTGAAAGAGCGTAAGTAATATCGTATGCCCCCGTAGAATGCGGGGGCTGTTTTTTTATCTTTAAGACAGATAAATTACAAGCGGGAAGTATGCCAGGTGCACACTTCCCGCTTATCTGCAAAACATATGATATCCGCATAGCAGACATATGACTGCCATTGCGATCACAATAAAATTCTCTGTAATAAGGATACCAAGAACCATGCCCACACCAATAAAAAACAGCATAAAACCAGTTAGCTTTCCCACTCCTGTCTGCTCATTTCCTGTTTTTTATTACAGTATATGCATGAAATCTAAATGGAATACTACTCTTCTTTCCCGTCTGTATCCTCAGCATTGCCTGCACCTGGCGCAAAACGGTTCACAAAATCCGGCACCATATCCAGAACCTTGGTAAGGCCATCCTGATTTTTTACGTTTACAAGTTTGGTGCTTCCATTCTGGATCACAAGTACTGCGCAGGGAGACATCTTTCCGGCAAGACCTCCGCCGCCGTTATTTTTCTTGTCCCCTTCAAAAGCTCCGGCTCCCACGCCGAAGGATACATCGACCAGAGGAAGGATAATGGTATCACCTACATGAATGGCATCGCCAACCACTGTTTTGGCCGATACAAAGCCATCCATTCCTTTAAATAATGAATTCACGGTATCTTTGAAATTATTCTCTTTCTCCATGTTTTACCTCCTTATGTCTCCATCGGTGGATGACGTATTTTATATTTTTATTGAAATAAAGCTCTGTTGCTGTTTTGAGAACTACAATTCCATAAATCCTTCCCTTTAACAGGATCTCTCCCTTAAGAACATTTTCATCATCAAAAAGGGGCGCTGCTTCGATCTTGTTTTTATGAAAAGGAATCGTCATTCCTAATACAGCCAATACCATACCTGTAACTGCCGGATCTTCATTGCCAAATGTGATTTTTCCGGTGATTCTTGTCGGAAGCACATGATAAATCAGTTTTTTTGCATTTTTCCACAGAAAGGAAAGAGCTTCTCTGGTTCGGGGATGGTCTAAAAATTCCTTCCACCAGTTTATCTTATCACAGAAATTTCGGATTGTTAATGCAAGACTTTGCATTTTTTTCAGAATCCTTTTGGGGATTCCAAGAAAATTCTGTACGATTCGGATCAGATTTCCAACTGCAGTTTTTATTCTTCCCACTATATTCAAAATTAAATCTGCAATCTTTGTCCGAAGCTTCTTTTCATCTTCCGATTCTTCCGATATTTCTTCGGAAATCGATATCGGCTCCATTATTACATTTTCCAAAATTTCATTTATATCTTCAACAGTATCTTCCTGAGGCTCAGACATTTGCAGCTCTGCGGTATCGTTCTGATTTTCGTTTTTTGATGTCTTTTCATGGCTTCTAGAAGCCTCTGCCTGTTTTTTGGCATTTTGATTTCCGGAGTTGGAAAGAGATCTAGGTTTCTTTTTTTTACGAAACAGATTTTTAAATTTTTCCAAAGGAATCCCTAAAAAACATAATTTTGTTTTCAGAACGCTCTGCTCCCAGAATACCTGTGCAGAAATTATATGAAGCAGCCAGCTCACTTCACCGAAAGCATGTATTTCCCGAAGACTATCCGTTCGGTCTTTTTTTATTTTCCCTCTGTATCTGATCGGACAGAATAAAAGAAGCAGCAGGATCAGAAAGATCAGCCCGATCAGGATCCCCAAAAGGATCAATATCCATTTTATTATCAGCCATAATATATGCAGCATTGGTTCACCTGTTTTTAAGATATTCTTTTATTTTAAAATTTCCAGTTTCGGTATAAACCTGTTCGATCATATCCTGTACCATCTGTATAGCACCGGATTTTCCTCTAGCCATTCCAATGATCAAAGGACAGGTGGCTCTGGCGCTTCGCTGTACAAGCATGCCTGCAGGAAGAATTTCCAAAATATTTCCGGGATTATCAGACAAAGTAACAACGTAGATATCCGGCACGAATTTGCCAGCAGTGATCCTGGTTCTTATTCTAGTAGGATTTTTTACATCATTTCCTATGTAATAGTTTTTCATCCATTTCAGCAATCTGCCCTCACCTCCGTTATAATGCCAAACAGGGCTGCGTAAGTACACAGCCCTGTCCTGTTGTTAAAAATACTTCTGCTGTTTCGCCCAGACGCCTTCACTTCGCATTTCCAGATACTCCTGATAGGCCTGTTCCACGATATGCTTCTCGTTGGAAAAACGGAGAAGATGATAGATCTCATGAAACTTATAGTATCCGGAATCTACAAAATATTCCTCTCGCTGGGGTTTGCTATGATAATTATCAGCTATCATGAGATACCAGTGTACCTCTTTCATTACCACATCCTCCGGAACGGTGAAATTATACTGGCTCTTACCGATATATTTCACGATAGAGGCCCGAACACCTGCTTCTTCCATTACTTCACGTAAAGCAGTCTGTTCAAAAGTCTCTCCTTTTTCTACAGTTCCTTTGGGAAGCACCCATCCTTCATAACGGTTCCTGTAGGATTTATACAATGCCAGGATCTTACCCCGATGAATTACCACACCGCCACAGCTTGTTGCTTCTATCATATTGCAATCCTCCTGTAATGCGTGTGTCTTTTGCACTGGCTATAGTATACCTCTTTTTCACCTTATAGGCAAGGGGCAAGAAGCAGATACTGTTCTCAATTTAATCGAAATAATATGCATCAAAAACATTGGCCGCAATGGGAACTGCCGCTTCACTTCCGGTTCCGCCGTTTTCCACGATCACTGCAATGGCGATATCCGGATCATCTACATTAGAATAACCCACAAACCAGGAATGACTGGAGCCATTTTCATCAAACTCCGCAGAACCGGTCTTTCCGGCAACAGTATATCCTCGTCCATTCAATGCGGAAGCCGTACCGTTTTCAACTACATTTTTCATTAGTTTTCCAAGGATATTGGCTTCATTTCTTGTCATCAGACGTTTGTATTCCGTTTTTTCTGTTTCCCTGACCGTATCACCGGAATTATTCACGATCTTATCGATCATAGTTGGCTTCATCAGTACACCATCATTGGCGATGGCACTTGAGATCAATGCCATATGCATCGGAGAAACAAGAGTGTTACCCTGGCCGATCGAGGTCTGCATCACAAGTGCATTCGGAGAATCTTTATCAAGGGTAAAGCGACTGGTTTTATAGGAATTCAGCGGAAGCGCCCTATTAAAGAGCAGATCCTCTGCAGTACTTTTCAGAGTATCTCCTCCCAGACCAAGGCCCATATCTGCAAATGCACAGTTACAGGAATGTGCAAATGCAGAATAAAAATCCTCCTGTCCATGTACTGCACCATTGTAACACTGGATCGTGTGGTCATCCACTGTGATACTTCCCTGACACAGATAGGAATATCCCTCCAGTGATCCCTTTTGTCTGAAATAATCCAGTGCCGTGACGATCTTAAATGTTGATCCCGGAGGATAAGCTCCATTGGTTGCACGGTTTAAAAGGCTACTGTTACTTTCATCATTAACAAGGGTATCCCAGTTCTGTGCGATCGTGTTCGGATCAAAATCCGGTTTGCTCACCATAGCCAGAATACGTCCGGTGGATGGTTCCAGTACAACTACCGCTCCTCTGCGGTCTCCCAGAGAATTGTATGCCGTTGTCTGAAGATCTGCATTCAGACTGGAGATCACGGTATCACCCTGATTCTTTTTTCCCAGGAATTCATTTTTCATCTGTTCCAGAAAAAATGAATGGGAGGTGAGAAGCTGGAAATTTGCTTCCGATTCCAAACCACTCTTACCATTGGTATCATATCCTACGGCATGTGCAAAAATATTGGAAAACGGATACGTTCTCTCTTCTGTTCCATCTTCATACACATTGGTCTGTGCCAGAACCTCACCATCCGAAGACTGGATACTTCCACGTACTACCCGGTCCGAAAATGTATCCTGACGGGTGTTGTACGGGCTGTTGATAAAATCTTCGCTTTTTATGGCGTCAAAATAGACCAGATATCCGATCAGACTGACAAAGATCAATATAAAGAAGGCCGATACAAAAGTTAAAGGCCGGTTCTTTTTTCTACGGAGTCTGGCGATTTCTCTTTCTCTCAGGCGTTGCTCTCTTTCCTCTTCTTTCAATCGTTTCTTTTCGCTGCGTTTCAATTTGTTCGTCCTCATCTTCCCTCAGAATATACAGTCCCTGAATGATCGCAAGCATCAGGATGGTACACATGACAGAACTGCCTCCGTAACTCACCAGCGGAAGTGTAACTCCTGTCATTGGAATAAACTTGGTTGCACCGCCAATGGTCAGAAATACCTGAAAAGCATATTCCGTTCCGAGCCCCAGTGCGATCAGTTTATAAAACGGATTCCTGATCTTTAGTGCAATAGTAACGATCATCAGAAAAAAGCTTGTGCATACAAGAATCAGGCAGATGGCAAAAATGCCACCCAGTTCCTCGCAAATAGCACTGAAGATAAAATCATTTTTTACGACCGGAATCTTCTCCGGAGAGCCCTGACAAAGTCCCATTCCAAACCAGCCTCCGGTTCCGATCGCAAACAGAGACTGCACGATCTGATAACCTTCATTTTGATAGACAGCCATCGGATCCTTCCAGGCACTGACTCGCTGACGGACATGTCCAAAAAGATGATATGCGATCACCGAACCAACGCATCCTCCGCCAAGTCCCAGAAATAAATAGCTCGGATTTCTGGTTGCCACATAGATCAGTACAAGGTAGGTGACAAAAAAGATTACTGCACTACCCAGATCCCTGGAAAGAACCAGAATCCCTACATGGATCACTGCAACGATCGTAGCCAGTACTACTTTGCGAAAATCCACCTTGGTACACAGAAGTGATGCCATAAAAAATACGAAGGTTATCTTGATCACCTCGGAAGGCTGGATTCCCATAAGAGAAAGCTTTGCACCGTAGCTTGTGCTTGCCAGAACAAGAACTGCCGCCAGAAGTACAATACCAATTCCGGCATAAGCCCATGTAAGATCTTTTAAAAATTTCATTTTTCGTATCATTACCGGTATCACCAGTGATACTGCACTACCTGCGGCCACGATCAGAAGCTGCTTAGTTGCAGACGGAAGTGAAAGCCGGCAGAGCATGATAAATCCTACGCTCAGGAGCATACACATATTATTTAAAAGAAGCAGCGATGCATTCTGATAAATAATTCGATAAAGGATCTGGATCGCTGCAAAAAAGATCATCATTTCGATATAGAACAGGATGACCCTGAAATCCATGCTTTTTAAATAGATCACAAGAAATGCTGTAAAATCAATAAAAAAGATCATGGTCAGCTGCTGATGGAGCAGTTCTCTCTTTTCTTCCTCATCCTGCCGCCACACCATATAAAAACAATGAAAGGTATAGACGATCATCAATGTGAGGATCACATACTTAGATAATTCTGTAATTACATTAATCATACACTTTTACTCGGCTCCTCTTTTAAAATGGCCTTTTGTATACCTGCGTCCGGAAGGTTTTCCGTTTTCCTGATAAACCGTCCGGAATTCTTTCAGGATTGCTTTTGCTTTCTCTGGCTCTTCGATCGTAAATGCCAGTCGCAAAGAGTGAAGGTTCAGTTTTTTTACCTGATCTTTTTCACCCGGAAGTCCGTAAGGAATGCTATTATAAATGATATTATAACAGTATTTTGCTTTTTCGGAGATGTTTTTTCCCCATGGATCACAGCTGCATTTTACCGGAAATTCACTGTTATAGCGGTCTTTCAGATAAGCCGTCTCATATTTTCCTGTACATCCGAAAAGATTCTTCCTTACACATTGCGCGGAAAGCATCAGTGGGATATAACCATATAAAAGCAGCTCCGAAGAAGTATTATCTCTGTGTTTCAGTTCACCCTCATTCAACTCAAGGGGGACTGTATTTCGAAGAACTCCCTCTTCCCGCCAGAAATCAACGCTCTGATCATTCCAGGTATACATGGATGCATCCAGGATACATTTTTCGCCATATCCCATTTTTTTCAGTATGGCGTAAGATTCCAGATTTCTTACCAGAAAACCCTTCATACCCTGCTCCAACCATTTTTGAGCTGATCGAAGCCACTTTTCGGGGATTTCTCCGCGATGGATATGTGGAGTAGAAAGATATAATTCACTGCTTGCAGCAAGTTCCGGTGAAAAATATTTTTCCATAGTATCAAAAGGAAAATAAAAACCTGTAATCCCCGGTTCGTTCAAAAGTACTTCCGCAGTATCCGAACGTTCACAGGATACATACACAGGCAGGCTGTCTGTTACCCTTCTGTGACAGGCAGCCTGATCCTTAGATTTCGTCGGCTGCTTCGTAACCTGTGCTCTCTTCTGACATCCGATCAGTGCTTCCCGCAGCTGACTCAGAGCATCTCTTCGTACTTCATTGAGAACTTTAACCGGAACAAAAATCCTTCCATTTATTTCAATGTTCAGATCCTCCCACTGAAAATCTGTATTTCCCAGTTTCTCCATCTGCTGACGGATCCTCTGTTCTTCCATTGGCTGATTTTTAGCAAACTGTACCTCACCGCCCATAGCAGTTACTGTCTGGCCCTTGCAGGTTATTTCCAGTATAACAGGACTTTCAGGAGAAAGTATTAAATTCCCATGAATTTTTTCTTTTATTTTTCTGATCTCCGGCTGGATATTACCGGATTTTTTTTCATTGGCAAAAGCCATCATTTCCGGTCCGCGATACATATCATAGTATCCTTTGCAGGATCCTCCACGACTGAAAAGCTCAAGAAGATACTTCCGGTCTTTTTCCTGAACGTGATATTCTTTTCCACTTAAATACATATCCAGATATTTTCGATATACTGCCGTGACGCCCGCTGTGTACGCCGGCTGTTTCATACGCCCTTCGATCTTCAGAGACATAACACCCGCCTCCAGGATATTCGGAAGAATATCCAAAGTGCAGATATCTTTCAGGCTTAATGCACAAAAATCCTTGTCTCCTTTATATTTTCTGTGATCCATGGTTACACTGTAAGGAAGCCTGCATGGCTGCGCACAGCGGCCACGGTTTCCGCTTCTTCCACCGAAAATACTGCTCATCAGACACTGGCCGGAATAGCTGTAACAGAGAGCTCCATGGATAAAAGTCTCTATTTCCAGAGGACTTGCCTTATGCATGGCAGATATCTCCTCCAGAGAAAGCTCTCTGGCCGGAACTACACGTGTTGCTCCCTTTTCCTCCAGAAACTGCATTCCTTCAGGTCCGGTTACTGTCATCTGTGTGCTTGCGTGGATATCCAGATCCGGAAAATTTCGGCGTATAAAAGAAAACACTCCCAGATCCTGTACGATCACCGCATCCAGACCAGCCTCATAATACGGAAGCAGATATTCAAACAGCTGATCATCCAGTTCACGGTTCTTCAAAAGTGTATTCACAGTAAGATATAATTTACGGTTATGGATATGTGCGGTCTCAATGGCAGCGATCAGCTCTTCCTGGGTGAAGTTCTGTGCATAAGCTCTTGCTCCAAAAGCCGGTCCCCCTACATATACCGCATCAGCTCCGGCACCAATAGCTGCCTCAAAGCTTTCATAAGAACCTGCCGGTGAGAGCAGTTCTGTTATCATATTTTTCAAAGTATTCCCTCATCTCCCATCTGTTAATCAAATCCGGTAACAATAAAACAAAAGAGGATTACCGAAGCAATCCCCCATCCTTATTTAAGCAGTTCATCAAGTTCTTTCTCCAGTTCCTTCACCTTACCGTCCAGAAGATTCTTCTGTTCCTGAGCTTCCTGTTCTGCCTTCTTCGCCTCTTCGATCTGCATTTTCAAAGAGATCAGTTCATGTTTCAGATCATACATTTCCTGATCTTTCTGCTGCAGATCCTGCTCGAAAATCTCCGCCTGTTTTTTTGCCTTAAAATAATCATCTGTAATATTCAGACTGAGCAGTGTATGCTTGGTCTCCATGGCCTGTCTGGAGTATCCCGGCATCTGACTCAGCTCACTGATCTTATTATTCATATAGGCTGCAACCTTCTGAAAATATTCCTCGGACTCATACCCGCCCAGAGTAATGATCTTTCCATCGATAACAACCTGTGCTGTATTCTTTACCGCCATTCGTAAAGCCTCCTGAATTTATCTGTTACTGGTAATTTCCTCAATAACATTCCTCTGCATTGCCGGTCTTACAACCCGCAATTTCTTTTATTATAACTGATTCCCGCAAAAATGTATAGAAGTTTTTCTATTATTTTGTCGATTACAATATTTTCCTTAAAGATGCAAATGTTTTTCTCAATTATGAGTGTTGGCTTTCATGTGTTCGATCACCCTTTTCCAGGAATCAATACCGCAGGTTCCACTTACCTTTACGCCTGTGTTTTTCTGGAAAACTTTCAGAGATGCTTCTGTATCGTCTCCGAAATGGCCATCCACAGTAACACCAAGTACAGACTGCAGCACAGAAACTGCAACGCCGGAATTCCCTTTCCGGATGATCGGAAGCTGGGTCTCAAATTTTCCTGTCAGAACTACTGCCTTTTCTGAAGTCTGTACAGGATACACTGCTTTTCCGTTCCAATCATAGATGGTGTAGCCCTGTTTCCACTCTTTCTTTGCATTCTCAAGGCTCTTGTATGCTCCGATCTGGCTCTTGCTGTCAGCCCAGGACTTTCTCGTGCGATAATACTTATCTACCGTCGGTGTGGCGGTCTCAGCTCCGATCAGCTGCTTGAACCGGTTCCAGTCACCTTTTGCACGAATTGCTGACGGGCAGTTCTTTGCACATACATCATAATGCTGCACAACTCTGTCTGCCGGGATTCCCAGCTGTTTCATAAGCTGTTTGCACACCTGGACTGTATTCTGGAAAGCTTTCTCATAGTTATAGCCTGCCTGGACGCACATCTCGATCCCTACTGAATTTCTGTTGTTGACAGTACCAAACAGCCGACCGCCGTAGTTAACCCCTACGTGCCATGCGCCACGGTTATACGGAAGCGCCTGATATGCCTCTGTGTCATCCACATATACATGTGCAGAATAGCCTTTAAAGTTTCCATCATGTTGAGCCTTAGCATGTGCTTTCGCATTTGCACCCTTGGCATAGTTATCTGTGTTGTGAATTACGATATATGCCGGTTTATGACCTGCATAGCTGTTGTTGTTACTGATAAGACTTGTGTTGATATTCATGGTTGTACTCTCCTTTTCTGTTTTTGATGTCTTATTTGATGCCTTAATAGATAATATGCCATTCAAAATGCTGATGATCTTCTGACCATAATTCCTGCCGGATACCTGAGCTTTTCCCATAATCTTTAACATATGTTTCCTCCAATAAAAAAAGACGATTACTCGCCTCCTAAAAATACTTGAATTATTTTTTTCGAAATGGTATATTGATAATACAAAGGAACAACCGCCCACAAGGGGTTGAACTCAGTGAATAGCGAAATAGAAATTCCACCCTACACTCAGCCAAAGTTTTGGGGTGGTTTTTCTATGTAGAAAATTACTTACAAAACGTCAAAACGAACGTAAGCAATGCCAGAATGAACATACCAAAAGCCATGAGGTCTTTGAAATCAAAATGATTCTTGTCCATCAGCACCACCTCCATTCTATGTAGAATAGAGGTCAGCCACCCTGCAACACGATTGCTCCGTGTTCTATATTATCATATCGTCCTTTGATGTTCAACGAATTTCACAAAGGGATCACTCGCCCTCTGAATCTTTGTATTTCGTCCTGTCCCAGATACCTTTTACTTTTTCCCAACCGCCGGTCGCAACCAAATACACTACAAACGCCGCAATAATCGATGCGAAAATATAATACCAGGTGACAGCTGTCTTATAATACGTGCACAGGACTGCCAGTGCCACCGGACACAGGATCAGTGATGTGACCAGTGCTACAATACTTGTCGGGATCTTATTAAGTCCCGGGAGCTCTTTGATCACCTGCACAATAATCGATACCAGGAACGCCAGCACCCCGATCAGCGCCAGACCATATGTTACATACTGCATCATTACATTTACATTCATGTTCATTCTCCTTTTCTTTCCAGATCTTCTATTCTATGACATGAGCAAATGATTGTTTCCATGTAGTGTTTCCCTTCTCCGACTGTTGCACCGGCGCAATTACAGTTTAAAGCACATGTTTTGAAATTTCTTATAAGCATCAAAGTATAACTCGTGCTTATCTCCGTTATATGTCAGCTCATAATACATTCCATCCGGCACAGTCGTGCTCAGAAGTGCTTTACTGTTCTGTAATGTCTTACAACTCCATACCACGTACACATACTGTACTGTGATCTGTTTTCCATCGATCTTATCCATGTGTGAATTGGTATATTCAGCTACTTTTACTTTGCAAAGTCTTAAAAATTCTTCATTTCCCATTCCTTACCTCCTACACATGGTCAATTCTCGGAATTCCATACTCAACCGCACGCTCATGTTCGATCTTGCATCCTCTTGCTTTCTGCCAGTCTTTTGCAAAATAGGCGATATCGGCATCAGATAAAAACTCCAGGGACTTTCCAATGAACCACAGAGGTTTTGCTCCTACCGGTGCTGACTGGAAGAAAGAATCAATAACCTCTACAGGTTCTCTCAACAACTCTTCTGCCGCTTTGATTGCCACCTTTCGCTCTGCAAGAATCTCCTCGTCTGCTTTGCCACTCATTGGCTGACTGATAAATAATTTCTTCATTTCTTGTCCTCTCTTTCTTAAAAAAGTGTATAAAAATACCACCTGTCATTTTCTGACTGGTGGATAATTATTGTTTATTTTAAGTCTTGCATTCTTGTGTATATTATCGTAAAATACACATAAGATATCTTAATAAGAACCATTCGCAATACCCATGATCTTTTAGATCGTACAGCTGAATGGTTCTTATTTTTTATTTCTTTGATAAACACCAATTATTTTTCTATCCTTGTACAATGCGATCTCTTCCAAAAAAGGAGAGATGTGTTGATCTGAACAGATTATTGACCTGCTCCATTATTTCGCCCTCTTTCAGCGGGCAATCCGTTATATCAAAAATAAAGTTTCCTGCCTGGCGCTTTTTCTTTTTTACCGCATTATACAGAACGTTTTTTCACCTGTGCTAATAGTCTTCAATTCAGATTCTCTGGTAACTCAGTTACCGAGTAATTCACTTTTTTATGACCTTTACTTTGTCGATAAATCAGGACGAGGATATCCAAGATGGGTATATGCCAGCACGGAAGCCATTCTTCCACGTGGAGTTCTGTTAAGGAAACCTGTCTGCAAAAGATAGGGTTCATACACGTCTTCCAGTGTTCCGGAGTCTTCTCCGATCGATGCGGCAAGTGTTTCAAGCCCCACGGGGCCGCCCTGAAAATTCAGGATCAAGGTCTGGAGAATGCGGCGGTCTGTTTTATCAAGGCCATACTGATCTACTTCCAGAAGATCCAATGCGAAGCAGGCAACATCGTAGGTGATCACACCATTATACTTCACCTGGGCGAAATCACGTACTCTCTTCAGAAGACGGTTGGCCAGACGGGGGGTTCCTCTGGAACGCTTGGCGATCTCGGCAGCTCCATTGGGTTCGATTTCCACGCCAAGCACCTGAGCGGAACGTAGAATGATCGTCGTCAGTTCTTTTTTATCATAAAACTCCAGTCTCTGTGTTACGCCAAAACGATCACGAAGCGGCGCGGAAAGAAGACCTGCCCTCGTTGTTGCACCTACCAATGTAAACTTCGGAAGATCCAGACGAATGGAACGGGCGGATGCTCCCTTGCCGATCATGATATCGATAGCAAAATCTTCCATTGCCGGGTAAAGAACCTCTTCTACCTGTCGATTCAGTCTGTGTATCTCATCTACAAACAGCACATCTCCTTCCTGAAGGTTGTTCAGGATCGCAGCCATTTCGCCTGGCTTTTCAATCGCAGGACCTGATGTTACCTTCATATGTGTTCCCATCTCATTGGCAATGATCGCGGAAAGTGTAGTCTTTCCCAGCCCCGGAGGTCCATAAAACAGCACATGATCCAGTGAATCATGACGCTGCTTTGCTGCTTCGATATAAATTTTCAGGGTATCTTTTGTTTTCTGTTGACCAATATACTCATCCAGACTCTGAGGCCTTAAATTTCCCTCCAGGGAAAAATCCTCTTCTGTAACATCTGTTGTAATGATCCTGTTCTCCATTTGCTATGCTCCGTTCTATTTCATTTCAGTGCGAGCATGTTTGCTCTTACTCACGGCGGTGACATGCTCCCACCACTTAAATCTTACGATTTTGAAGTGGGGGCTTCCTGCTCGATTACCCTTTAGGGCAAAGCT